>NZ_LJCP01000001.1 GCF_001399755.1 Thiohalorhabdus denitrificans
GCATCTTCCAGGCGGCCCGGGCGCGGGCCCGCGGGTACCGCAACCAGCAGACCTTCATCACCATGATCTATCTGCTCGCGGCGCCCATCGGCAAAGTGGAAAAATCCATTTAGCGCGTCGAAGCGCCCCCAAAACGCCCTCTATTCCAGAACTTCAACTTCCCCCCCTTTCCTTCCCGCTAATTGCCATTCCAATCCTCTAGAGAAAGAATCTCCTAATATAAAAATTTACAAAACCACCGGCAAAAATTCTTCCCAATGCGTTCGTTATGCAACTCCAACCCCTTGACCCCGTAAAAAAAACATTGCATATGGAATGCTACACCAGGGACCGGTGAGCCATGCACCGGAACAAAGGGGAAAAAGCAAAAGGGGAAAGCCCGTGGCCGATTCGACCACCAATGCCGTCAAACGAAGCCTGGGCCGCTGCCTTCTGAACGGAGACGTCTTCGGCACCTTCTACGACATCTTCCTGGACAGCGATCCCCGGGTCCGCGAGCTCTTCGCCAGCACGGAATGGGAGGCGCAGAAGGCCCTCCTGCGCCAGGGCGTGAACAACGTCATCTCCTTCTATGAAGGCAGCGCCACCGCCCAGTCCGCCATGGACCGCATCCGCCAGACCCATAGCAAGGCGCAGATGGGCATCCCGCCGGACCTCTACGACTCCTGGGTGTCCAGCATGCTGGAGGCGGTACGCCGTCACGACCCCGAGCTCGACGCGGAGCTGGAGGCCGCCTGGAGGGAAGTGCTCACGCAGGGGGTGGACTTCGTGCGGGCGGGCTACGAGGAAGCGGGAGAGGACGGCAGGCGCCGGGAAGGATAAGGGCGGAGGGGGGCCAAGCCCTGGCGGGCAGCGGCCCCTAGCGCGGTTACCGGAAGGGGGGCCCGTTGCCGCGACCCTTCCCGGAGCCGTTTCCATGGCCCTTTCCCGGGCCTCTGTGCTTCCACTTTCCGCCCCGCCTGCCCTCGTCGTCGTGCCGGTACAGGCCGTGCCCCTGCTTCAAGGCGTGGAACTCCCGGGATCCGGGCTTGATGCCCAGGCTCTTGGCGAGCGCGCCCCAGCCTTTCTCCCGGTGGGCCCGGTACCGGTCCAGGATGTAGCCGGGGGGCCTTCCCACCAGCTCCCCCAGGCGGAAGACCATGTAGGCGTCCGCCGGCCGTTCCACGTTGCTGAACACGGCCCTCACCCGCACATCCTCCACTTCGAAGCGGGCCGCGACCCGGGCCATGAATCCCGAGGGATCGGACTCGGCCCGGACGTTGATGTCCTTCAGCCAGTCGAACGCTCCCGCCTGCGCCGGCGAAGAGGCGAGCAGGACCCCAGCCGCGGCCACGGCCTTCAACTTCTTCAACTTCATGGGTTTCCCCCCTTTCCCGATGGGTCGCACAGGAGGAGTGCCCGGCCCCGCTCCCCGCGTCGCGCGCAGCGGAGCCGGAGGCCTGTCCCGGACAGCTCCGGGCACCCCGTCCCTATCCGGACAAAAACGGTATAGGGAAACAGCAGCGGGGAAAAGCCCCTCGAGCCGCCCCCGTTGCCCGGAATGGGCCGATCGTTCGGCCGACTCGAACCCTCGGTGGAGACCGCCTTTCCCACCCCCGCGACCTTCCCCCCACCGGCCCCACCAATGGACACGGGCGAAAAAGGGGTTCTATGTTGAAAAGATACGGTGCGGCGGTGGGCCGCGGGCCCACCCGTCCCCTTCCGCCGCCCCCCGATGTACCCGCGCCCCGGCCTACAGGAGGAGGCCATGCAAGGAACTTCAAGAAAACTGCGTGCCTACGGGAAATGGCTGCTGGCGCTGCCGGCGCTGGTCCTGGGCGGCACCGCCCACGCCCAATGCCTGGAGTGCACCAACGAGCCTCCCCAGGAGATCCTGGAGAGGCTCATCGAGCAGACCGGCTCCGACTACCTCACCCAGAGCCCGCAGAACCTGCAGCTCATGCCCGACAATCCGGCGTACTTCGTGGCGGAGGACGGCAAGGAGCTGTTCCACGAGAAGCGCGGCCCGAACAACGCCTCCCTGGAGAAATGCGATTTCGGCAAGGGACCCGGCGAGCTGGAGGGGGCCGTGGCCGAGATGCCGCGCTACTTCGAGGACACGGGCAAGGTGATGTCGCTGGAGACCCGCCTGGTGCACTGCATGAAGACCATCCAGGGCTTCTCCGAGGACGACCCGGAGATCGCGGAGCGGCACGGCTCCGACTCGGTCATGATGCAGCTGCAGACCTACATTGCCAGCAAGTCCAACGGCTACGAATGGGACCCGCCCATGGACCATCCCATGGAGAAGGCCATGCGCGACGCGGGTGAGAAGCTGTTCTACCGCCGGGCCGGTCCCATGGACTTCAGCTGCAACAGCTGCCACGGCGAGACCGGCAAGCGGATCCGCGCCTCCGTGCTCCCCAACATGAACAAGCCCAAGGAGTGGACCAAATCCATCTCCTGGCCGGCACGCCGGGTGGGCCACATGGAGGTGCGCAGCAGCTACCACCGTCTGCGCGGATGCTACTGGCAGATGCGCCAGGGTCTGGTCCAGCCGGGCTCGGACGCGGCCATTGCGGTGATGACCTATTGGACCGACGCCGCCCGCGGCGAGCCCGCGATCCTGCCCGACCTGAAGCGCTGAGCACGGAGGACGACCGAATGGAATACGGAAGCTCGATACGGACGGGCCTGGCCGCTCTCGCCTCGGTCTCCCTCCTCGTTGCCAGCGGGGCCATGGCGGAGTCCGCCGAGGGCGAGCAGGCCGACTACACGGAGATGAGCGCCGAAGAGCTGGCGAACCACCTGATCTTCGAGAAGGAGGGCTTCGACCTCGACGAGGAGACCCAGGAAGGCGGCACGGTTCGCGACCGCCTGAAACAGGACGAGCTGCAGAAGACCTGCTCCGCCCTGGAGGGCGAGAACGTCGACAGCGAGACCGCCGATAAGGTGCGCGAGATGGCCCGGGAGAACATGGAATATCCGGAAGGCGGTATCGAGCTGGGTGACTGGGAGCGGGGGCAGGAGATCGCCGAGAACGCCTTCGGCTTCCGGGTCGGTCACAAGGTGGACGACCATAGCGAAGAAGAGACCGGGGGCATGTGCATCAACTGCCACGAGATGGAGTCGGCCAAGTCGCACCGGTCCGGAACCATCGGCCCGAGCCTGGTCAACTACGGCAAGGACCGCGGCTCCGGCGAGTCCATGGTGCGGTTCGCCTACGAGATGATCTACAACCCCCACGTCAACTTCCCGTGCACCAAGATGCCGCGCCTCGGCGCCAACGGGATCCTGGACAAGGAGAAGATCCAGCACGTGCTGGGCTACCTGTTCGATCCGGAGTCGCCGGTGAACCAATAGGCCCAGGAGACGGCCCCCGGAGCCCCGGGGGTCGTCAGCGCTCCGGCCCGTCCGTGGGCGCCCGGCTAGACCTCGTAGTCCACCACCCAGCGCTCCGCCGTAACCTCCCCGATGAAGGCCTTTACCGCTTCATGCTCGGGATGGACTTGGTACGCCTCCAGCGCCTCTCGGCTCTCCAGCTCGGTGTAGAGAACCACATCCGCGGAGCTCTCCGTAGCGCTGAAATCCAGGCCCACCTCCACCTTCAGCAGCCCGGGAATGCGCCCTTCCAGGGCCTCCAGCTTCTCCTTCACCAGCTCCGCGTTGGCGGACCGGCTGTTCCCTTGCGCCTGGTCCTTCAGGCGCCACATCACGATGTGCTTGACCACGTATCCCTGCCCCTTGCGGTTCCTGTCGGGTTCGCACTGTGGGAGCGGTCCTTGACCGCGACTTTCAGCGCCCCTAATCCAATCCACGAGCGCCCTACGCCCTCCCCCCAGCTTGCCTCCGGGAACGGCGGGCGTAGATTGTAAAGGTAATCGCCACCCCGATCCCGGGGCGGGCTCGGTCGAGGACCGGGTGCCCGTCCACGCAGCCGGGCACCCTTCACCTGGGGCAGCGAAGGCACCCCGGAGGGTAACGGAGATGACCACGAAAACCGTAGTGAACGGGGTCGACGTCGACCAGCTGGTGGACACCGTAGGCGCCATCAAGGAGCAGCCGGATATCGCCAAGTTCCGGTTCCGCGCCAGCAACCAGTGGGTCAACGGCGGCCATTCCCGCACCACCATCCAGTCCTTCTACGGCGCCGGTCAGGAGGACGACACCCGGAGCGAGCCCATCGTGCTGGACTCCGACGAGCCGCCGGTACTCCTGGGCGAAAACAAGGGAGCCAACGCCGTGGAGACCGTGCTCCACGCCCTGGCCTCCTGCATGAGCGTGGGCTTCGCCTACAACGCCGCCGCCCAGGGCATCCGGGTGGACGGGATGGAAATGGACCTGGAGGGGGACATCGACCTCCACGGCTTCCTGGGTCTGTCGGAAAGCACGCGGCCGGGATACGAGAACATCCGGCTTTCCTGCCGGATCAAGACGGATGCCTCGGAGGATAAGCTGGCGGAGCTGAGCGAGCAGGTGCAGAAGACCTCGCCCGTGTTGGACATCCTCCGGAACCCGGTACCCACCTCGGTCCATCTGGAAAAGGCGCCCTGAGGCGGACAACGCGCCCGGCCCGTCGGGGCCACCAGGAGGGGGAAGCCGGCTGCCGCTTCCCCCTTCCCGTTCGGCTTCAGGCCGCCTCAAGCGCCTCCGAGGAACGCAGGGCGCGCTTCAACTGGCCGTCCACGACCAGAAAGCCGAAGGGCACGGCGCCCAGCAGGAACACCATCAGCCAATAGGCGATGGACCATCCCTGCCAGTGGCTGACCACAAGCGCCAGGGCCCCATAGACCAGGAACAGGATGCCGTGCGTCCAGCCCACGTAGTACACCGCCTCGTGCAGGCCGAGGTAGGCACGCAGGGGTATGGCGACAAGCAGCAACGTCAGCAGGGACAGCCCCTCGATCAGGCTGACGAGCCGGAACAACCTCATGGCGAGTCCTCGGGTTTCCGTTGGGTGGGCAAAGGGTAGCATCCCGCGGACCGGGCGTGGTCGCCGCGGATGGGTCGACTCGCCCCCCTCTGTCCAAAATTCCCGACACTCTTGCCTAACTTCCCGATGAGGAAGCGTTTTTTTGACAAACCGGTGTCGAGGTGAAATTATCCTCTCCCCAAAAAGGGGCTCTCGGCGCACTTGCCGAATATCCCTCCCCGGAGCATGTACCCACGTTACACGCCAAGGATGCGGAAGGAGCCGCGGGCGGGCGGCCCCTCCCTGGTACGACCCAGCTCCGGCCTGAGGCATACCCGGCAAACCCCTGTCGAGGCCCCGAAACCCTCCTGGCTACGGGTGATGGGCCACGCCTAGCTGAGTGCTGACCTCCCCTTGGAGTGGGGCGGAAGGGACGGGCACGGCCCAGGCCAGGAAGCGGGACAAGACCGGCGGCCGAAATCTGTCCGGACCCGGACCCCAGTCCGGTTCTTCAAGAACTTCCGGTCGCCATCCCGGGCCTGCCCGCAGGCCCAATCCGCGAACCATCCAGCCAAGAAAGGGGACCCATGAAACGCCTCTCTGCTTTTTCCCTGTTGCTCCCGCTGCTGATTACCGGTTGCGCCACGGGAGGGCTGACTCCCGATGGATTGCGAAGCACTGCTTCCGGGGGCGGCGTGATGAACTTCCAGGAAACCTACGAAGTTGATCGCCCCTATAACGAGGTAGCGAAAACCCTTGAGGCCCAGGCTAAAGAATGCCTCCACCAGAAAGTGGTTCGGCGAGCTTGTTACGGAATGGGCGCATGCAGTGAAACGACCCTTATCCTGACGCCATCGGTGGTCCATGGAGAGGAGGCCACGGAGGTCCACGTCCAGTTGCGGGCGCCCGAGTACACGCCGTCGAACGAGGAAGTGCCGGAGGACGGGGCTTACATAACCGTTGCCGATGCCGCCCCAGAGGGAACGGACAAGACCGTCATGGACGTGTATTCATCAAAATCAATAATCGCAAGCAAAACAGCCATTCCGAATGCCATTAAGCATTGGGCTAAGGGCACCAACCTCGGCTGCCCCAACCTCTCCGGGAGCTGAACCATGAAGATCCGATTTTTTGCCCTTCTAGCCGCCGCATCTGTTCTGTCCGGGTGTGCGACCACGTACAACCCCGACGCCTACGACAAGAACCTCACCGTGAACCTGAACTTCGAGGATCGCAGCCTCTTTGCCTCGGAAGACGCGCTCCTGGGGGTTAACGATATCGCGGAGGGTTGTACCAACGACTACAAGGGGGATGTCACACTGTCTGAGGGGGCCAACGAAGTTGGCCTCGCCCCCAACCAGGAGACGTACCTGAAAGTGGTCCTTTCCCAAGAGCATATGTTCTTACGGGACTGGAGCACGAGCCGGGGGACCTTGCTGACTCCCGCTCCGGGCCAAAAATACGAGCTGGATGTTGCCTACGCGGACGACATGTTTGATATGCGCCTGTACCGGGTCACCCCCTCGGGCCGGGAGGAGATGGAGCTGACCCCGGAACCGGACTGTCTCGCCCAATCCTGAGAAACGGGCCATTCCCTCCGCATCCCCCAGGGCTCTATCCACGGGCCCTGGGGGCCCTTCCTCCCCCGGAGAAGAAACGAAAGGCCCCGTGGCGGCCGAGGAGCCCGGAACCCCCTCGGGCCGGCTCATGGCCCGGTGATTCCCGCCTTCCCCTCCTTCACTCGTTGATGAAATCGCTCTTGTTGTACTGGTAGTCGTTGTCCTTCTGCTCCGAGTGGCAGGCGATGCAGCCCTCGTCCTGGCCCTTGGCGACCCGGCCGGCGAGCTTCATGCCCTGTTCGTCGGAGGCCACGCTGCCATCGGGCTCGTACTTGACCCAGAACCAGTCGTTATGCTCCGGGTCGTAGCCCGGTTCCCGCTTGAACATCACCGTGACCGAGGCCAGGTACCGATCGCGATCCTTGGCCACCTTGGCGTTTGTGATGTCCTCCCCCATGTAGTTGCGCTTCACGATGACCTGGCCTTCGTGCCCCGCCACCCCGGCGATGCCGCCGACGCTGACCTCGCCGTAGAGGGTCTCCAGGACCGCGCCGTGGGGCTCCTGCCCCTGGTAGGGCACGGTCTGGACGGCGTCCGGCCCCACCAGACGGGCGTTGTTCATGGCCTGCCAGAGGCTGTCGGCGTAATTCACCGAGGCCTGCCCGCCGAACGGAGGGCCCTCCTCCTCGCTGGCGACCTCGGGCATGGTCGTGCCGCCCGTTTCGCAGCCCGAAAGGGCGAAGGCCAGGCCGGCGATCGCACACAGCGAAGACATGGCCAAGCCGTAGGAGGGATACGGTCTACGCTCCTTCATGGTCCTTCTCCTTTTCCGGGAACAGGGTCCGCTCCACCAGGGATGGGAAGCCGGGTATTCCAAAACCATGCGTCCATTTCTTTAATTACCTGCCATAGAAAACCCAGGATGCAATCGGGGCGGAACGGGATGGGATGGGGGGGAATGAGAGGAAACGGGCAAGGGCACTGGGGTCGTCCGGGCAGCCCCCGGGATCCGGAACGTTGCACGGCCCCTGGTGGACGAATTCTAAAGGGACGGTTTCCGGCCCGACCCCCGGACCGCCTTCCAGCGGCCCACTGACGCCATGCAACGAGGTCTTGAACATGACCGATGAATCCAAGCCCACCACCACCGACGGTGGAGCGCCGGTTTCCAGCGACGAGCACTCCCTGACCGTGGGGGCGGACGGCCCGATCGTCCTGCACGACCACTACCTGATGGAGCAGATGGCCAACTTCAACCGCGAGCGGATCCCCGAGCGCCAGCCCCACGCCAAAGGCGGCGGCGCCTTCGGTCGCTTTGAGGTCACGCAGGACGTGAGCGCCTACACCAGGGCGGCCTTCCTCCAACCGGGCGCCAAGACCGACGTGCTGATCCGGTTTTCCACCGTCGCCGGGGAGCGCGGCAGCCCCGATACCTGGCGGGACCCGCGCGGCTTCGCGGTGAAGTTCTATACCGGGGAAGGCAACTTCGACATGGTCGGGAACGATACCCCGGTCTTCTTCGTCCGCGATCCGATGAAGTTCCAGCACTTCATCCGCTCGCAGAAGCGCCGCGCCGACACCAACCTGCGCGACCACGACATGCAGTGGGATTTCTGGACGCTGTCGCCGGAGTCGGCCCACCAGGTGGCCTGGCTCATGGGCGATCGCGGCATCCCGGCGAGCTGGCGGCACATGAACGGCTATTCGAGCCACACCTACATGTGGGTCAACGCCGAGGGGAAGAAATACTGGGTCAAGTACCACTTCAAGACCGATCAGGGGATCAAATGCCTGACCCAGGAGCAGGCCGACAGCCTGGCCGGAAGCGACAGCGACTACCACACCCGCGACCTGTACAACGCCATCGAACGGGGCGACCACCCGAGCTGGACGCTGTACATGCAGATCATGCCGTTCGAGGAGGCCGAGACCTACCGCTTCAACCCTTTCGACCTGACCAAGGTCTGGCCGCACGGGGACTACCCGCTGACCGAAGTGGGCAAGCTGACCCTCGACCGCAACCCGACCGACTACCACACCGAGATCGAGCAGGCCGCCTTCGAGCCCAACAACCAAGTCCCCGGCACCGGGTTCAGCCCCGACAAGATGCTGCTGGCGCGGGTGCTCGCCTACGCGGACGCCCACCGCTCCCGGCTCGGGGTGAACTACAAACAGATCCCCGTAAACGCGCCCAAATGCCCGGTCCACAGCTACAGCAAGGACGGCGCCATGCGGGTGCAGAACGTCTCCGATCCGGTGTACGCGCCCAATTCCAAGGGCGGCCCCGCCGCCGACCCGGAACGCTATCCCGAGGCGGCGACCTGGTCCGCCAGCGGCGAGCTCGTCCGCCACGCCTACACCCCGCGCCGGGACGATGGCGACTTCGTCCAGGCCCACGCCCTCGTCCGGGAGGTGATGGATGAGGAGGCCCGCACCCGGCTCGTCTCCAACGTGGTCGGGCACCTGTCGGCGGGGGTTTCCGGCCCGGTTCTGGAGCGGGCCTTTCAATATTGGCGCAACATCGACGAAGAGGTGGGCAAGCGCATCGAGGCCGGGGTCCGGGGCGACTGAGAGAGGGCACGACCGACGAGAAAGCCCCCCTCCCGCTTCCGGGAGCAAGGGGGCCTTTCCGCTTCGGTCCCGGAGCCCGCTTCGGGCCTCAGGGCAGGTCCGAGATGACCTTCCGGTATTCGTCCTCGGAGAAAAGGCGGTGGGACTCGGTCCGGACGTTCCCGCCCGCGGCGATGGCCAGCACGGCCTTGGCCACCGCCTCCTCGTCGGGGGCGTCGAAGATGAAGATGGTGTCGTAATGCGGGTGCCCAAGGATCCCGTAGAAGTCCTTCATCTCACCCCCCATGGACCGGACCATCTCCTTGGCGGCCTCCACCCGGGCCGGGCTCTCCTTGATGTCCCGGATCCCCTGGTCCGTGAAGCCGAACAGAATCATGTACGTATTCATGGCTGCACCTCCTCCCCCGGCCCGACCCAGGGCCACCCGACGGCCACCGGGAACAGGCCATAGAACGCGGAAATCGTCGCCCGGGAGCCGGCCGGCCGAAGCCCAGGGCCGCCCGGGCGCCCCTCATGACCAGCCTCTCGCCGGCGGAAGCGGGAGGAAAATGGTACGAACCCTTAATTGGGGAGCGGCGAACTACGCCAAGCCCGGCCGGGAGATTCCTTGGCCGGCCGGTTTTCCCCGGGACGGGAAGCCCCTAAAGCCCCGGATCCCTGCGGGGCCAATTCTCGGCGTGGGGGCCGCATTCCTCGCACTGGAGGAAGGTGAAGCGGACCCACTCCAGGAGGTCCTCATGGTCCGGCCGCGCCGCCTCCGGTCCCTCCTTGCGGTGGAAAAGCTCGCCCTGCTCGTCCAGCACCAGGACCGCCGGGCGCTGCTCCGCCAGCCGGGCGGCGACCCCTTCCGCATCATGGAGCAGGGGGAAGGGGTAGTCCCCTTCCGGCGGCGGAGTGGTGGCGATGGCCAGCACCTCGGCCCCCGCAGCGCGATAGTCGGGATAGCGCCCGGCGAAGGCGTCCAATAGAGCCGTCCCGGCGCCGTCCCACAGCACCAGAACCAGTGGTTGGCGGCCTTTGAACCGCCACGTGGAAAGCAAACGGCCGCTGCGGTCGGGAAGGCGGATGCTGCCCGCCACCATACCGGGGGTCAGCGTACCCATGGCGTACTCCTGCGTTGGAGACTTTCCGGGTTAGACCCTGGCGGATGCCCGTGCACTCCGAGTCGTTCCCCCTCCCCCTTTCACTCCCGCCAATGCCCCGGGGCATTGAGCGCATCGGCGCAGACCACTTACCCACCGGCCCCCGATCCCCTCCGGCCAGGACTTGGGAATCCAGGATTTCCGGGGAACATCCATCTGGTAAAATTGTGACCAGGGTTACACGACCATGGGAATTTTCATGGAACAGGAAAAGGTCTCCAAGTCCGAATTCAAGGCCCGCGCCCTGGAGTTCCTTCGGCGAGTGGAAACCAGCGGGGAGCACCTGATCGTGACGGATCACGGCAAGGCCACCCTGGAGATCCGCCGGTACCGGAGCCAAGAACGCTCCCCCCTCGAGGTGCTGCAAGGCAGCGTTATCCAATATGAGGACCCCACCGAGCCGGTTGGGGATCAGGACTGGGACGCGCTGCGGTGATCGTGCTGGATACCCACGTCCTTGTTTGGTGGGTAAACGGTGATGGCCATCTGTCGAAGCCGGCCCGGGAAGCCATCGAAGCCGAGCGGACCTCCCCGGAGGGTCAGCTGCTGATTTCCTCCATTACGGCATGGGAAATCGCCATGCTGGTTGAGCGAGGCCGATTGGTGCTGACCATGGATGTGGATGGCTGGCTGGAAACCGTAGCCAGTATTGAGGGCGTCCACTTCGTGCCGCTGAACAATGTGGTGGCGATTCAGTCGGTGCGCCTACCGGGTGAATTCCACCAGGATCCGGCCGACCGCATGATCACCGCCCTGGCGCGGCATTATTCCGTGCCCCTGGTCACCGCCGACCAAAAAATCCGGGAATACAAATACGTGAAAACGATCTGGTAGGACCACTTCCTATTCGGGGGCGTAAAACAGGTTCCCTTTAGCTGCCCCTAACGAATAATGTGAGTTCCCAAGAAGAGGCCGATTCCCAGAAGGAGCAGAACGGCCGTGATTGTCCGGACGAGGCGCTGCCGAGCCAGCCCGCCGACCGCCGCGAGGTGGGCCTTGCGGGTTTCCGGGTCCGTTCGGAGGCGGTGGGCCAGGGCCTCCCATCGGGCCCACAGACCGGCTGGCACCTCCCCGGTTCCCGCGTGCTCGCGCAGATGCGCCGCCAGGTCCCGCATCTGGACCACCCCATCGGGCTCTCCCTTGGGGAAGCGAGCGGCATTGGTGAACACCACTAGGCCGTGAACCGGGGTGTCAGGCAGAGAAGTTTCCACGGCCTTTATGTGCCCGTAGTTCTGGTGCAGGGGGTTCTGGAAGGAGAAGCGCTGCCGACCCAGCTTCTGAGTCCAGGTCCGCTCGCGGGCGCGCCCGAGGATCTGACCCGAGTAGTTCTTGGTCTCCACCACCCAGATTCCGGAAGGCAGCAGAGCCAGGTGGTCCACCTGGGTCCAGCCGCCGCGTCCATCCGGCAGCAAAACATCGCTCCGGACATCCGCGGCCACCCGGCCCAATTGTCCCCCCACCAGTTTCTCTCCCAACCAGCCTTTGAAAACCGCCAGGGCAGACCGCAGCCAGAGGCTCAGAGCAGCCAGCACCAGGGCACCGGGAACCAGCCACTGGAAGAACAACGTCCAGAACGAACTGGTGGCTTCCTCAAGAGCCTGTGCAGGATCCATGGGCATCCCTTCCAACTTGTGTCCCGCTGCAAATGGTACACCCGAACAGGGAGGGGATAATCCTGCTTTTGTATCCACCGGCCCCGTCGTTTGGTACCCACTTCACTCCAACCCGCCGTACTTCTGCCTCCAGTTGTAGTAAGCAAGGTTGAAAAAGCCCTCGCTGTGGCACGGCTCCTTCATCCGCGCCCCGAATTCGGCCTCCTGCAGGATCCGGACAATCTGCTTGCCAATCCCACTAAGCTTTGGCTGGTACGGAAACCGGGGAGCAGGTCACTCCCTCCGTTGTTCCCTTGATGGGGGCGTGGTAGTTTCTTGCTTTGGTTTTCAACGGGTTAAAAGGGGAACAGCGTGGTCAAAGACGGGGAAGAGTCGCCGGATGCGCGCCTGGTAGAAAGGGATGTGGTTGCCGAAAAGCATTGGGGAAACCCGCTGGACAGCAAGAACAACTGGCGAACCGAGTTTTGGGAGGAGGGCTATCTAAGAGCGACCCTTTTGAAGGTCCGCTATGGCTGGCGAAAGGTTCCGGCGCTCGATTTCGAGGGACGGCGCCTCAATTTTGGCAAATCTACGGACCGGTCCGGAGCAGGGATCCTGTCGGGGTTGCTCCCCACGGGGAATCGGCGCCGCGTATGGCGTGCAGGTACTACGCAAATCGCTGAAATCTACGATTTGGGCCCACAGGACGGAACGAGTACCGGGGTCTTCTGGCACGGCGGGATGGAATATCGGGTCGAAAATCCGCACAACCTAAGCCTCTTCCGCTCCATGAAAGGTCCTATTCGGATTTCCAGTGGTATGGGTATGGTCGGGGTCATTGAGCCAAGCCCGGACTCCTGGTTCGAATGGGTCATTCGGCCAAGACGGCCGGTCCGCTTTGATGTGCTGCTGATTGCCTACCACATGGCTGGCTGGCTCTCCAAGCCGAGCAGTGGCGGGAAAGGCGGCGGTGCGGCTGGTGGAGGGGGCGATGGCGGGTGTTGAGGAATCTCGGGACCCTGGAGGCTGTTGGCGTGCCGGCCCCGATTGTGGTCGGGACTAGGACGCGTTAGGATCACTCGCCTCATTTTCTCTCACCCCCGGGAAAACCATGCGGACCTTCCTGAGCCAGCTCCTCGGGCTGGAGCTGCTGTTCGTCCTGCTGTGGAACTCCGGTTTCATCGGCGCCGAGTACGGCCTGCCGTACGCCGGGCCCTGGAGCCTGCTGTTCTGGCGCTACACCGTCCTGGCGGGGCTGCTGGGCTTGTGGCTATGGGCCCGGGGGCGGCTGGGCTGGCCCGGGAAGCTGGCCGCCGGGCATACGGCGCTGGTGGGGGTGCTGGCGCACGGCGTGTGGCTGGGGTGCGTGCTGGTGGCCCTCGACATGGGCGTGCCGGCGGGCATCGTCGCCCTGGTGACGGCGCTGCAGCCGCTGCTCACCGGCGCCCTGTCCGGTCCGGTGCTCGGCGAGCGCACCGACGCCCGCCAGTGGCTGGGCCTGGTCCTCGGCTTCGCCGGCGTGGTGATCGCCGTGGGCGCGCGCCTGTCCCAGGACGCCACCACCCCCGCCCTGGGCTACCTGATCCCCTTCGGCTCCGTGGTGGGCATCACCATTGCCAGCCTCATGCAGCGGCGCTGGGCGCAAACGGGCACCAGCACCCACCTGCCCCTGGACACCACCCTCTTCTACCAGAGCGGTGCCACCGCCCTGGCCCTGCTGCCCCTGGCCTGGGGACTGGAAGGCTTCGCGGCGGAGATGGAGACCCCCTTCCTGGCCACCATGGCCTGGCTGATCATCGCTGTTTCCCTCGGGGCCTACTGGGCCATGTGGCGCCTGCTGCACCGGGACGAGGCCACGCGGGTGGCCAGCCTGTTCTACCTAAGCCCCCCGGTCACCATGCTCATGGCCTGGGCCGCCTTCGGCGACCACCTCATCGCCACCGACCTCCTGGGCCTGGTGGTGGCTGGCGCGGGCGTGCTGCTGGTGTATCGAATCGGGCTGCCACGTTCACGGGGCGCCCCGGAGTAGGCCAATAGGTGCCCCTTTTCCACCCCCTTGCCTCCCAACCCCCGCGGCGTAATCTGGGAAGAAGAGCCGCCTGAAGGTCCCACTACCCGGGAGAGGTCCGGCAAAGCGGGACGGGAGGAGGGGCGCCATGGCCGGACCCACCTACGGAGATTCCTTCTCCCAGAACGCCGCCGAGAACTACGAGCGGTACTTCGTGCCGACCATCGGTCGTCCCGTAGCCGAGAGCCTGATCGAGGCCGCGGACCTCCGTCCGGGTGAGCGCGTGCTGGATGTGGCGTGCGGGACGGGCATCGTCACCCGGCTGGCCGCGGAGCGCGTCAGCCCGCACGGCGCCGCCGAGGGCCTGGACCCCAACCCGGGGATGCTCGCCGTCGCCCGCGCGGTGGCGCCCGCCGCCCCTCCCGTTGCCTGGCACGAAGCGCCGGCGGAGTCGATTCCCCTGCCGGACGAGTCCTTCGATGTCGTGCTATGCGGCATGGGGCTCCAGTTCTTCTCCGACCGGGAGGCCGGCCTGCGGGAAATGCGACGCGTCCTGGTCCCGGGCGGCCGCCTCCTCGCCAACCTCCCCGGGCCCGCGCCTCCGCCACTGGAGGCCCTGGCCGAGACCTTCGCCCACCATGTGGGCCCCGAAAGCGCCTCCTTCGTCCTCGCCGTTTTCTCCTTGCACGACGCCGACGCGATCCGCTCCCTCGCAAAGGCCGCCGGCTTTGGCCCCATGGAGGTCTGGTCGGAACCCGTAGCCCTCCGCTTGCCGCCCCCCGCGGACTTTCTCTGGCAGTACGTCCACAGCACTCCCATGGCGGCCGTATTGGCGCAGGTCGACCAGGAGCGCCGCGCGGCCCTTGAGCGGGACTTCGCCGAGCGGTGCCGAGATTTCGTGGAAGAGGGCGCCCTGGTGGGCGCGGTGCGAATGACGACCCTGATGGCGAGGCGGTAGACCAAAAGGAAGATGGGTGTCCTATTAGTAATTAGAAAGGGGGAACGAGAGGGAGGAGGGAGAGATGAGGGCACACACCAGAGCACGCGCCCTGATCGGGGCCTTTCTGCTCGCCCTGGCCCCGCTGCTGGCGGCCCAGGAGACGGCCGAGCAGGCCCCACTGTTCGAGGGACTGGGGGACCATCACCACGCCGTCACCACGGATTCCGAATCCGCCCAGCGGTATTTTGACCAGGGCCTGATCCTGGCCTTCGGGTTCAACCACGCGGAGGCCTACCGCTCCTTCCGGCAGGCGGCGGAGCTGGACCCGGATTGCGCCATGGCCTGGTGGGGCGCCGCCTGGGTGCTGGGCCCCAACATCAATGCGGCCATGGACCCTGCCCAAGCCCCCGAGGCCTGGGAGCTTCTCCAGAAGGCGCAGGCCGCCGCGGAAGGGGCCAGCGACCGGGAAAAGGCCTACATCGAGGCGCTCGCCAAACGCTACGGGCCGGAGGCGCTGGAGGACCGCTCCTCCCGGGATCAGGCCTTTGCCGAGGCCATGGGGAAGGTCGCCAAGCGCTATCCCGACGATCTGGATGCCCAGGTGATCCATGCCGAGGCCCTGATGACTACCACTCCGTGGGATTACTGGCGGGAGGACGGCAAGCCCAAGGCGGTCACGCAAACCATCCTGACCACCCTGCAAGGGGTCTTGCGGCGCGCCCCGGATCACCCCATGGCCAACCACCTCCTGATCCACGCGGTGGAGGCCGCCCGCCCCCTCCAGGGGTTGGAGGAGGCCAAGCGCCTGGAGGATCTGGTACCCGGCGCCGGACACCTGGTGCACATGCCGGCGCACATCTACATCCGGCTCGGGCGCTACCACGAGGCGACCCGCGCCAACCTGCGCGCCATCGAAGCCGACCAGCGGTATCTGGAACAGGTGGACACCCAGGGCGCATACCGGCTGGGCTACGTCCCGCACAACTACCACTTCGGCTGGGCCACGGCCACCTTCGAAGGACGCAGCGAGCTGGCCATCCGCCTGGCCCGGGAGATGGCCGAAATGGTGGACCGGGAGGCCATGCGCGAGCGCTCCCTCACCACCCTGCAGCACTACTGGATCACCCCCCTGTATGCCCTGGTGCGCTTCGGCCGTTGGGAGGAGATCCTGGCTCGGCCCGAGCCGGCGGAGGACCTGGTCTACCCCCGGGCGGTTTGGCATTACGCCCGGGGCATGGCCTACACGCGCAAGGGGGACCTGGAGGCCGCCCGCGAGGAGCTGCGCAGGCTGGACGCCCTGCGGGACCATCCGGACCTGAAGTGGGTCACAGTGTGGGACATCAACAAGAGCCGGCACATCCTGGAGATCGCCTCCCACGCCCTCACGGGGGAGCTTGCCGCCGCCGCAGAGGATTACGAGGCAGCCATCGCCTCGCTGGAGCAGGCCGTGGAGCGAGAGGATGCACTGAACTACGACGAGCCCCCCACTTGGCACTACCCGACCCGCCAATCCCTGGGGGCCGTGCTGCTGGAGGCCGGCCGGGTGGAACGCGCCGAGGCGGTGTACCGGGCGGATCTGGCCCGTTTCCCGGAAAACGGCTGGTCCCTATTCGGCCTGCTGGAATCCCTGCGGCGCCAGGGCGAGCTTGAAGAAGCCCGGGCCGTGCAGCGCCGGTTCCGGCAGGCCTGGCGCCATGCCGATGTTGTCCTTACCGGCTCTCGGTTCTGATCGGAAAGGGGGTGTCCCATACTATCTTGCAGGGTGATCCGGCGGGCGGCTTCGGCGATGGCGGTGAGCCTGATTCACAAGTATCTGGAGACGGTCTGAACCGACTTCCACGGAATCAGGCTCGGATCCCGTTTCCGGGTCCGGGCTCCCTTCCCGGTGCCTCCTCCGGGCGGTACTTTGCCAAGAGACCGGGTCATAAAAGGACCCGTCCCTTGCGCAAGGAGGATGCGTGCCATGGTTACTGACGGCCAGACCGGAACCCGGATCGACGAAGTCGGCAACGGAATCTACCGTATCAGCACGCCCATTTCCGCCGAGGCTATCCCGCCCCACGGCTTCAGCTTCAACCGCTACCTGATCCACGACGACGAGCCGATGCTGTTCCACGCTGGGTTGCGCAAGATGTTCCCCCTTACCCGGGACGCCATAGCCACCGTGATGCCCCCGGAAAAGCTGCGCTACATCGGCATCTCGCACATGGAAGCGGACGAGGTCGGCGCTCTCAACGATCTGCTCGCCATCGCCCCCCACGCCGAGCCCGTGTGCGGCAAGATAGCGGCCATGGTCAACATCGGCGACATCGCCGACCGCCAACCGCGCGCCCTGGCGGACGGCGATACCCTGGCCACTGGGCAGCGCACCTGGCAATGGCTCGGTGCCCCGCATATGCCCCACGGTTGGGATGCTGGCTACTTGTTCGATACCAGTGGCGACGCTCTGCTCTGCGGGGACCTATTCACCCAGGGCGGCGCCGACACCCCGCCGCTGACGGAGTCCGACATCCTCGGCCCCAGCGAGGACTTCCGGAAGGGAATGGACTACTACTCCCATACCCGCAACGCTCCCGCCCTGATGGAAAAGATCGCCGCTACCGAGCCCCGGCTGCTGGCCTGCATGCACGGAAGCGCCTGGGCCGGCGACGGCGGCGCCCTGCTGCGGGCGCTGGGCCGGGAGCTGGAAGAGAGCGAAACCGGTTGATCGGGGCCTACGGCCCGGCCGGGTACCGCCGTGATCGGGCCGGGAAATCCGGGGGGTGGATCGCACCCCCGATCACTCAAAGTGGGTGTCCTTTTAGGAAGGAATTCGCCCGGTTACATCCTGTTTTTAAGGCGGCTGAAACCGAGTCCGGCCAAGCTTAGGCCCATGAGGGCGAGGGGGGCTGGTGCAGGGACGGGGATGCCCTCGGAGCTTCCAAAAGTCCCCTGAAAGTTATCAATGATGTACCGGCCGTTCTGGGAAGTGAAGTCGAAGGTGCCGTAGGAGGCGACACCGGAAAACTCCGCAGTGACCTGGCCTTCCGGAAAGGAGCTGATTCCGGCCGGGGTGGTTGTGAAGTCGGCCACCTCGGAGGCGCCCCCGATGACATCCCCGGAGCTGTCGTAAAGGTCGATGCTCGCAAAATAGCCCGGGTCGCTGACATCCGAATCCAAAGCAAACCCGAAGCTGACACCATCTTCGGCCCCGTTCAGGAAATCGACCCGGAGGTCGGGATTCAGCTCGGTTGTGCCTTCGAGGCCCGGCTCCTGGATGAAGTTCTGATTGGCGCCGGGACCCACCGTATTAAAGCCGGAGGGATCGGTGGTGGAGAAAACAACATCGTCGGTGCCGTCGCCGTCACCGTCGAAAGCGGAACTGGTGGAACCGGAAATAGCCGTATCGAAGGTGATGGTGGCGGCATGCAATGGCGCCACCGCGCCAAAAGAAAGCAAGACGGCTGATGCCAATGATTGGAAATACCAGGGTATGCGCATGCTGCCCTCCTCCACGGTTAACACAGGATAGGGAACAGGATCGTTCTCCCAAGGATTCCCTGCGGAGGCAGCAATGGACGTGCCAATGCCCGCCAGCCCTGCAGATCAGGAGACCGGCGCCAACGTAGCAGGGGGCAAATCGAACGAAGCTGTCAGAGCCGCCGACGGTTCAACGACGCCCCGAACCGCCTTCCTGGCTGGTTTCCTTGTGACGGGCTCGGCCGGAAACGACCCCCGGAGCTCGTCTCGGTGGAGCAGGCCCCAACCGGCGTTCTCATTTGTATCTACCGACCGGCCACCACGACCCAAGAAGAATAAATCAGCGCCGGAAGAGGAAATTGGGGTTCCTTTTCCTCCGATGTAGGTGTTCCTAAGCCGCCCTCCGCCTGGCGGCCAACAGCACCGCGCCCGCAACCATCAGTGCCAGAGGCGGGGTGGCGGGGATCTGCTTGGGGGCATTGTTCTCCCGGGGCGTGAGCAGGAAGGCGCGACGCCAGGGGCTGGCGAGGGCGTCCCGCCAGGCCACAATCTGCCCGTTGCTGTTAATGTCCTCGATATGGATCTGGTCGAAATACTCCGCCGCCGTGGGCCGGAAGCGGGGGGCCAGAGGGATTTCCGGCATGGCCCCGGGGTCTACCAGCTCCCCCAGGCGGTTGTTCGCCAGCACCTGCCGGATCCACTGCTCCGTGGGGCTGCGGTCGGCCGCGGTCTCTTCGGGGGTATCGCCCCAGGGCGTCATGCCCGTTTCCTCCGTCCAGCGGAAGTTGGTCAATTGGCCCGCGGCATCGTAGGTCTCGCCGTAAGCCGTGCCGTCCTCAGTGATCACGGTGGTTTCTCCCAGGTCCTGGGTGGCGCCGGGCAGCGCGCCAAGATCCGTCACGTTGCCGGCCGCGTCCCAGATAACCGGGTTAATGCCCTCGCCGCGCCGGCCGTCGGACCACCCCGCCAGCGTTCCCTGGTTGTTGATGTCGAAGACCCGCGTCCGGTAAAGGGCCTCTTCCCCCGCGCCTGAATAGGGCGGCAGGGGCGTCTCATCCAGGAAGCCCGCTCCCTCCTGCCAAACGGCCGCGCTCGAATAGCCGTCGTAGAAATTGCCGGCCACCCTTCCCCGGTCGTTGATGGCGGTGGGCACGTAGTGGCCCATGTTGATCTCCGTTACCTCGAAGGTGGGAAGGGAACCGGAATCGGGCACGGCCTGGGCGGAGGGGGCGAAGGCGCCAATGGCTAGGCAGGCAAGAAATGACACGGGGACAGGCGGTGGCTTGAACATGGTGCAGCTCCTTTGGGGGAAGAAATTAACCTCTTCCTCCTGGAGCAATACCCGTTCCAATCCGCAGTGCGCGGTTTTTGGGGCGTCCCGGCATGGAACGGACACCCGGCCGCGGGGGTTCGTTAAAGCGGTCGACGCCCGACCGCTAGCCGCCGGAGCCCCCGTCCCCGGCAATAAAAAGGACACCCACTTTATTCTTCAGGCTCTCGCCCCTCCCATCACCCGCATTTACCCCCGCAAGCCCACCGACTTAGGTTGATCGTGTCGCTCTTGCCGTAAGCAGGCCCTGGTCCAGGCTCTCGAAAGGGGCTCGGTATGACGGATTTGCTCCTAGCGGCGGAATCCTACTGGTGGGTGTTCTACATCGGGACGATCGTCGTCTTCCTGGCGACCGTGGAGGTCGGCTTTCTCCTTGGCCGGTCGCGTAGGGGCAAGACCGACCCCGAGGCCAAGTCCCAGGCGGGCACGGCGCTGGCGGCCATCCTTGCGCTGCTGGGCTTCCTGCTGGCCGTCAGCTTCAGCATCGCCGAGGACCGTTTCATGACCCGCAAGCAGCTGGTGCTGGAGGAGGCCAACGCCATCGGCACCACCTTCCTGCGCACCGATTTCCTGATGGAGCCCCAGCGCACCCGGGCCCGCCGGCTGCTCGCCGAGTACGTAAACGTGCGCCTGGAGGCCACCAAACAGCCGGGAACGCTCCAGGAGGGGCTCAAACGGTCCGTGGAGATCCAGAACGCTTTGTGGCGGATCGCGGACAAGGTTGCCGCCCAACGGCCCCGCTCGGAGCCGGTGGGCCTGTTCATCGACGCCCTCAACGAGACCATCGACCTGCACGAGGAGCGCGTGACCGTTTCCCTGCGCAATCGGGTGCCCCCGAGCCTCCTGTGGACCCTGTACCTGGTGGCCTTCCTGTCCATGGGGATCTTGGGCTTCCACTTCGGACTGGGAGGGACCCGCAATATCCTGGCCGCCAGCGCTCTGGTGTTCGCCTTCTCGGCGGTCATGCTGTTGATCGTCGACCTCGACCAGCCCCGCCAGCGCCTGTTCACGGTCAATCAGGCCGCCCTCGAGGATACCCATCGCTCCATCAGTAAGGCCCTCGAAAGCCCCCCGGCCAAAAGGGGTGGCAGCCCCGACGGCAAGAGGCGCCCTCCCTGAACCGCCCGGCAAATTCCCGCGGAGCGGGCTGGGTCATGGGGGCAAGCCCTGGAAAACAGGGCGCCCGACTTGGCCGACAACCCACGGGCTCTACTAAGTCGGAAGTGGTCCTAAACCTGGGAACAGGTCACTGGAAACCTACGGGGCCCGCTCTGGCAGGAAATGGAGGTCCTTTAGCCCTACACCAGGCCAGAGAAACGAGGGGAGCAAAGGCATCAAGGCGGTCACCAGGGCCGGAGTCGAACCAAACAAGCTACTCCCAGGATGCCCACATTACATATCCGAGGGGGCTTCCCGTTTTCCGCTAATCGCATAATGCCTAATTGCTCCAAAGAAATGCAAAACAAGCAATATCGGAACTACATATAGGCCGAAATTCACGTGAACCCATTCCGTAGGCTCGTGGATTACCGACAGGCTTTCCAAAGGAATACAGATCTTAAACCATCCAAACACATCCACGCATTCGTTCTCGGTCCAAAGATACAGCGGCCCCGTTATCACCTGAATAACCAGCAGGACCAGAATGGCCCTATGCACAATATAGGCAGACCACCTCTCAACGGCGGTGGGGCCGATGTTACTAGGGAAACCTTCATACCACCGGAACAAGACCCGCCATACTACGAACAGAAAAACAAAAAAGCCCAGCGAAATGTGGATTCCCAGAACGTAATCCTCAACCGCATCTGACGGGGCGGCAGCGACCGCGTAGCCCAGCGCGAGCATGACCACCACGAGAAGGGCCGTAACCCAGTGGTTGATCGCGGATATTCCCGAATAGCGGGCACGTTCCGACATATCGCCTCCTTGAAGCTCATGGACCAACCGGAAAAGGGGCTGCCTTTACCCTGGAGCCCGGCAACCCTTATAAGAGCGAATCACTGCCGGATGCCGTTGTCCAGCGAAGGCGTCCCCCACCACAGCCGCCAAAACCCACCGACCGAAAATCCGACCCCAACATAACCAGCATAGGAATTGGGGGAGACCTTGATTAACGCCGGCACGCGTACCCACCCCTCATCCTCGGCTGAGGTACGGGGGTCCTATACCTTGTTCCGTGCGGGAGGTCCTGGAGCGGGCTGGCCAGTTCGGGGGGAGGCAGGATGGGTGTTTTTTTCTTCTGCAATGCCATGGGCCTTGTCCCCACAGCCAAGGGCATTGATGGCGAATGGAGCCGAGGTAAACTGAACTATCCCCTTCCTTTGTTCGGGAGTCCGCCATGCCCCCGATTTCCGCAACCGGCACGCTCCACGACCCCCAATCCTTACTTGCCAGCGCCATTCTGGCCCCTTCCAGCCATAACACGCAGCCCTGGATCTTTCGCCTTCGAGACGGCTGCATCGAGCTGCTGGCGGACCGTACCCGAGCCCTGCCGGCAAACGATCCGGATGATCGCGAGCTCACCATAAGCTGCGGCTGCGCCCTCCTGAACCTGCGCGTAGCGGCTGCCCATGCGGGCATTGCAACGAACGTACGGCTGCTAGCGGAACCGGAGGACGAGGATCTTCTCGCCCGGGCGGAACTGGACCCGACAGAGGAAGCCGGGACTCAAGAGGCCGCGCTGTTTCCTTACATGGAAAACCGGCGAACCTTCCGCAAGCGCTTCGAAGACCGGCCGGTCCCGGACGAGGCACTGCGAGCACTGGAGCAGGCAGCGGCTCAGGAAGGGGCCCGGTTCCAGGTGTTGGCGGATGAAGCTACACGCCAAGCCACCGCGCGTCTGGTTGCGGAAGGGGACGCGGCGCAGTGGTCCAACCCAAGCTGGCGGCGCGAGCTCGCCGCCTGGATGCATCCGCGACGCCGAGGGGACGGCCTAACGGTGCCCGGGCTGATGGCCCCAGTGGCCCAGTTGGTGGTCCGCACCTTTGATATGGGACATGGTGTGGGCGCCAAGGACAGCCAACTGGCCGAGGGTTCTCCCTTGCTCGCCTTGATCGCCACCCAGGGGGACACCGTCGAGGACTGGATGCGCGCCGGACAGGCCCTGGAGCGGGCGCTGCTGGTCGCCTGCGAGCATGGGCTGCAAGCTTCCTACCTCAATCAGCCTGTGCAGGTAGCCTCCTTGCGGCCCAAGCTCCAGGAGCTAGCTGGAGGTTCGGGCTTCCCGCAGCTTCTGATCCGGCTGGGCTATCCCAGCGAGACCCTCGAAAGGACTCCGCGACGGCCGCTGGAGGACGTCATGGAGTAATAATAGGCCCAAAAGGTTGCGATTCCTTTCGGGAGACAGTTCAAACCTGTCCCGGGGCAATCAAAGGGTCCGTCCTTTTCCCGCTTCGCCTGCCCGGAACCCCAGAAGAACTCCAACTAGCCCGGAAACCAGAAGCCCGAGGTCCTGGTATACCCCGAACAGGAATGCCGCCTGGACCCCGACGACGGACCACAGTACGGGGGCCACCAGCACGTACCGGGGGAACGGCGCCCCCAGAAAACACAGCATGCCGGTGGTGAAGATGGTCGTCGGACACGGCAGGCCGAAAGTGGGGGTAGCCGGATAGCCGTGGCCAAGCACCTCGGACAGCACCGGATACACCAGGAGCGCGTACACCACCAGAACGCCACCCAGAACCCGGTAAGGGCCGGAGGCGGAGCCGAAAACCAGATTCCCCTTCATGGTGCCGGCCCACAGAAAGGCTGCCGCACCTGCCAGGAAGACCGCCCCAAACCCGTAGGCCGCGTTATTGACCGTCGCGAAAAAGGCCAAGTGGTGGGCAATCCCCGTCCAGGCCCACAGCAGAGCAAGGATTCCCGAAATCAGGCGGCTGGAGTATGGACGGGGCCAGACCAGGAGGGCAACGGCGGCCAGCGCCAACAGATTCATAAGGATCTGAACGGGCCAGACCGCCTCGTTGTATTGAATTAAAACCTCAAAGAACTGCTCGGTGGTAAAAGGGGCCTCCATTTCACCTCCCAAAAAGACCTACGTTTTCCAAAGAGAGAGGAAAAATCCAGGCCACCTGGGGGCACTGGGGCCAGTAATAGACCAGCAAAGATCCAATTTCTCACAAAACCCAACTTAAAGTGGCCGCCCCGAATATTTATCAAAACCAAAGTGGGTGTACTATAGGTTTGTTTCCGCCAACTGCTCCACCGCCAGGACGTCCCCTTCTGCCAGGCTGACCCGCCCCTCCTCCCGGTAGCGCTGGATCAGCAAGGGACCGGAGAACAGCGCCGTCCAGCGCTCCAGTACCTCGTCCGTGGTCCAGGATGCCGGCCGCTCCGCATCGACCCGCACCACCACGTGGAAGGGCAGTTGCTCATCACGGCGTACCACGCCACATCCAAAGCAAACACCGATGCAAGCCGCTGAGGCCGATTAGCGATCCAGCCGCGCCGATGCTCATAGCTAATACCGGTAACCGCGTCCTCCCCGCACAGGAAGGCGTGGCGGACGCAACGGGAGACGCAGTGGTACCAGGGGGTATCGGAGAGAGAAACCAGGGGGGAGCGGGGCTGGGTCATGGGGCAAGCCCCCTGGTAAGAACATATTGAAAACTTACCAGGGAGGCTTTCGGAGCGCAATCAAGGTGGGTGTCCCTGAGCTTGGGCTGGGTACAGCTCAGATCCCGAGTGTCAGTAAAAGTTGCTTATCCTCTACGCGGACATCCTTCAGAACCATGCGCGCAACCGCCTGCCTCGTGTCGTCGGGGTCGAGGGTATAGATGGGTTGATCCTTGTAGTATTCGGCCAGCGCTTCGGAAAGCGCCTTTTTGGCCTTTCCCATGTATTCCTCGGGTAAACCTTGTGCCTCCAAATTCTCAATAACCGGATCCGACAGATAGAATTGGCCCTTTTCTGCTCTGTAGGTAATCCCGGAGGACGCATAAACGGTACCCTCCAAAGGCTTCGAGCCCTGGTATCCGGTTATATTGAATTCGACGTCCATGCCGGCGCGGATTCTATCGGAACCCTCGACGAGATCTATTTTCGGATTGTTTAAGGTGACCTGGATGATAACCAGGTACGTCTTGGTCAGGGGCAGCTGTTCGTCCAGCTTTTTTTGTATTTCGGGTTCCGTAAGCCGGACAACATAGCCTCCGGCTGAGAAATAGTAATAGGCACCGCCCAGCAGCAGGAGGAGAATCACAGTGGCCGCCGCTGCAATTTTTTTCATGGGTACGCACCTGTAACGTCGCGAATGGAACCTCCCCCCAAGGGCCTCCCGAACAAGGGGTTCCGACCCAATATGGCCCACTCGGGCAGTTCCTTCCAGGGCGATCCTGGTCTTCTCCCCCCACAGAGTGTTGATTTGGGTATGGGGCCGCCTCCAGGCGTCGGAAAAGGCGGGGAGCCACCAGCCCAACAAGGTGGGTGTCCTTTAGCCGCCCACCTCGACGGCGTAGTGCGCTGGGCTGAGGAGGCGTAGCCGATCCGGCCGTATCCCTGGTTCAGGGAAGTGGGCCCCTTAGCTAAGGGCTGAGGGCGGGCCCGCGGCCTGGGAGAAAAGGGTATTGACTGTTTTTTCCAGGGAGCGAATCGTGGAAGGTAGAGAGTGGGGCCTACCCCGCATGCGCGTCCCCTCCGGCCTTATGGGGACTGGCCTGCCACTCCGCGGGGGCACGGGTCCGGGGACGCTAGGGAAGCCGGAAGGAGGGTTCTCATGAGCCGCCAGTACGTGGATTGCCGGGAACTGCCGAGCGAGATGGACTGCACAGTATCCATCGCCGCCGATGACCCCGAGGAGCTTATGGAGGCCGCGGTGCAGCATGCCGTCTCCGTCCACCATGAGCAGGACACCGAAGAGCTGCGCAGCAACATCCGCAAGCTCTTTCACGAGGAAACCACCCAGCAGGCCTGAACCGGGCAGCGGGCGGTCGGCCTCGGCCCTTGTGAGAACCGGCCGCCCCGCATCGAATGCCCATTCCACGAAGCCGCGGCCTCCCCTTTGCCGGTCAATGGCCGGCAGCCTGGCATCGCAGAACCCCTCCCGGAGAGCAGGCGTCCAAATAGAAGGACAATCCGCTCGAAAGGCCCGGGTATGACCCATACTCCCCTAGATTTCGAGGTCTGCATCCATGAGGCAGGCCACGCGGTGGCCGCCTGCTACTACGGCATCGATTTCCACCGGGTCCAGGTCGACTTCGACCTGGACACCGAGCAGACCACCGGCATGCTCAGCCAGGACCGCGGCACACCGACCCATGCCGGCATCTCCATATCCGGGCCCGCCGCCCTGGCCTATTACCGGGGAGAGGCCGAGCACCTCGACTTCCGTGGCATCGAATCGAGCCCGGGGGCCCGGGGCGACATCCATGCCATCTATCGCAGTTGGTACGGCAGTGCCCCCCGGACCCGCCGGGACTACTTCGGGGGCGAGTTCGCTCGGCATACCGAACGACTTTTCGGCACCGCCCTGGAAGAGATCATCGAGCCACTATTCCCCCTCATCGGGGAAACGGCGCGGCGCCTCCAGAGCCAGGAAATCCTCTCACCCGAAGAGGTGCGGCCCCTGCTGGTCGCCTGGGCAAGGGCCAGCTCTTGAATCCCCCTTCCTCGTTTGTTGGGCAAGGGGGCCCCAGCAGTTTCCAAAGCAAGGGGAGGAAACCAAGCAGGCGACCCCGTAAGCCAAGCGAGTGAGGGAACGTGCCCTCCTTCCAGGCTGGAAGGAAGTGGGTGTCCTATAGCCGCACCAGCTCCAGGTAGTCATCGAAGAGAAATTTAACAGCTCCTCGGATGCCGGATGATGCCCCTGGGCCGAGGGTCCCCCCGCTGGGAAGTACTTTGCAGCTCCGGCATAGCCTTGACATGGATTTGCGGCCGGCAAAGCAGCATATCGGGAGTTTGTCGTAAAACTTTACAGTGCATGGCGACAAAAATATTCACACCTTTCCTTATTGGGGACAGACTCCGGAGTGTCCGGGCTTGGCATAGGCCTTGCGAAGACATGGGTGAGGATAAAACTACTCCCAGCTAATGGAGGGACACACCATGCAGAAAACCGTGCATGCCATGCTCGGAATCACCGGCCTGGCCGCGGGCCTCGCCGTATCCGGAACTGCCGGGGCGGTGGCTACCGAAACGTACAATGCCGACACCGATCCTTCGGCCACCGATTTCGAGGTGGACGGCTACAGCGCGCTGCCCTTCGTGGCCGAAGGACGCATCGGCGGCCCCGGAACTCATGAGCTCGATGTAGGGAGCAATACGGCGGGGGACTATGATTCCGCGGACCACGAGTGGGGGAATGGTCCCTTTGAAACCTTCGATCTCAACTGGGATGGCGAGGATGCGCAATGGAAGGTGGGCGACGACAGTACCACCTATTCCGATTTCGATTCGCTGAACGACTTCAACAGCCTGCTGATACGTACCGCCACCCCGGGTGCGGGTACGGAGGTGGCCTTCGAGGATGTGACGCTGAATGGTTCCCCGGTGCCCGGGCTCTCCTTCAGCAATACGTATGACACGGATGCCGCCGATTCCGACCGCTTGGTGAAGTGGATGGGGATGTATGATGCCGGTGACCTGGCCCAGGGCTTCAATCTCTCTGGTTCGGTAGCCATGAGCTGGCCGGAAGGGGAGAAGCCCTCCCAGTCCAATCTGGCCTTCCAGGTCAAGGGCGCCAACCACGCCAATGAGGTGCCGGCCCCGGCCACGGGCGCGCTGCTGCTGGGGGGCCTGCTGGGCCTCTGGAAGACTGGGCGGCGCCTCAAGGCATAGCCCGTCCCTTTCCTTGTTGGATCGGAGCCGGGTTTCTCGCAGGGCCCTGCGCCGGGCGGGACCTTAGGGTCCCGCTTTTTTGGGCGCTTCGACGCGCTAAATGGATTTTTCCACTTTGCCGATGGGCGCCGCGAGCAGATAGATCATGGTGATGAAGGTCTGCTGGTTGCGGTACCCGCGGGCCCGCGCCCGGGCCGCCTGGAAGATGC
>NZ_LJCP01000002.1 GCF_001399755.1 Thiohalorhabdus denitrificans
GGCGCTTCGACGCGCTAAATGGATTTTTCCACTTTGCCGATGGGCGCCGCGAGCAGATAGATCATGGTGATGAAGGTCTGCTGGTTGCGGTACCCGCGGGCCCGCGCCCGGGCCGCCTGGAAGATGCTGTTGAGTCCTTCCAGGCGGGCATTGGAATAGGTTGAGCGCCAGCGCCGGATGATGGCTTCGAACTGGTGCTCGATGGTGGCCAGGGCCTTGCGCATGGGCTCCAGGGTCTCCACCTCGGCGGTGAGGGCCTTGGCCAGGCGCAGGAAGCGCGTGAGGCGCCAGCGGGCCGCCTGCTGGCTGGTGGCCTGGCGCACCCAGCGCAGCTTCTCCTTGATGGCGTAGGCCTCGCCGGTGGCGGCCCCCATGGCCTCCAGCTCGGCGAGGGCTTGGTCCTGGCGGTTGTTGCGCTGCCGTTCGCCGGCCTTGAGCGTCGCCCAGCGGGCGCCCTTGGGCAGCTTGATCGCCTTGGCCTCGGCCTTGCGCACGTCGTTCATGGCGTCGGTGACGCGCTGGACGACGTGGAACCAATCGGTGGTCAGCGAGGCGTTGGGGAAGGTCTCCGTGACCCCGGCCTGGAAGGCCTGGGACATGTCGCAGACGACCTCCCAGACGCCGTTGGCCGCCCCGCCCTGGGCCTGCAGGTGGTTCCGGAAGCGGCGCAGGGCGTCCTTATCCTGGCCGGGTGTGGCGAAGATCACCGGATTCTCCGCCCGCTCGAGGTCGATGAAGACGGTAACGTAGTGCTGACCCCGCTTGGCTGCCGTCTCGTCCAGGGCGATGGCGCTGACATTGCTGAGATCGATGCGGTCCAGGGCCCGGCCAACATAGTGGTTCACAACGCGCCACAGGCGCTTGTCCGTGACGCCCATCTGGCGGGCCGCGGCGTTTACCGGCATCTCCCGGAGCAGGGACAGGGCCACCTGCTCGAACAGCAGGGTGAAGTGGCTGCCCTCGCGGGCCCACGGCACCGTAATCCGCTTCACGCCGCAGTCGGGGCAATCGGTGCGGGGCACGTCCGCCGTGATGTAGGCGTGGTGCTGGAAGAAATTGAGATGACGCCAGGTCATCTCCTTGAAATCCCGCGCCTTGCACCACTGGCCGCACTCCGGGCAAGGGAACAGCGAGCCCCGAGGGGCGCTGACCCGCAGATGCAGCTCATGGGGCTCGACCTCGGTGTTCAGCTCCTGGTCGACCAGTTCCCAGGGCGATTCCAGGCCCAGACCGAGGGCGAGGATGTCCTTGCTCTGCATGCGGGACCTCAAAACGTGGGGATCAGGGACAGCCCGAGACCGGGCACTCAGTCTCCGCAAAGACTATGCGAATTCCATTTGCGGCGTCGAGGAGCC
>NZ_LJCP01000003.1 GCF_001399755.1 Thiohalorhabdus denitrificans
GGGCTGGTACAACTTGAGGCGACGCCATTCCGCCCTCGGCCAGCAGGCCCCGAAGGCCTATGAAGCGGCCTGGCGGGATGCCGCGTAAACCAAACTGTTACCTGTCCACTGAAACGGGGCAACTCCAGATGGGGCCGCTTGCGCGAGGGGCCGGAAGGGGGGCGGCGGTCTCAGTCAGTGTCCTTCAGGAACGCGTAGCCGGTTTGGCCGCGCTCGTCGCCCGGGAGAGGGGGGCGCATCACCCCTCCACGCTTTCCGGTTCCCTTCCTTGTCCGCTCCCGGCCGGGGCGATGTTCTGGTTGTTCCGGAACAGGTTGGCGGGATCGTAGCGGACCTTGATTCCCGCTAGCCGCTCGTAATTGCCGCCATAGGCGGCATGGACCCGGTCCGCTTCGTCCTGGCTCAGGAAGTTGACGTACACCCCGCCGGTGGCATTGGGCGCCACTGCCTCGGAAAACGCCCGTGCCCATTGGCGGCACTGGCCGTCCGCGGCCGCATCCCGCCACCGGGTATGCACATTCATAACGAAGTTGGCGTCCCGGCCGGCGTACGCCGTGGCATCCGAGGGCACCCGGGCCATGGCCCCGCCCAGGGATGCGATAAAAATCTCGCACTCGTCGGATGGCAGATGCCAGGCGTAGTCGACCACGGTCTCGAGCACCGCGTCGTTCAGGGTGGCCAGGTCCTGGGACTTCCAGTAATTGCGCGCCCCCGGCGTGAGCAGGGGGTCGAAGGCCGCCTGGAAGGCGGTATAGGGCTGCACCCCCACGTGTTTGCCAATGGGGGTTCCCAGCTCCTCCAGGGGCTCCACGGCGCGCCACCCGGTTTCCGGGTCGCCCGCATACATCAGGGCCAGGGCCAACACTTCCGTGCCATGGGCGGACTCGGGGAGGAACGGCAGGGGCGGTGCCTTGCGCAGCACGGCCCAGACGCTCAATTCCTCGGGCATCTCGGCCACGAAATCCCGGTAGCGGCGCAGGATCTGCGGGGCCTCGGCCAGGGGGTAGAAGATCAGGCCGGAGAGCACTTCCGGGCCCACCGGATGCAAACGGAACTCGAAGGAGGTCACCACCCCGAAGTTGCCGCCTCCGCCCCGGATGGCCCAGAACAGGTCCGGTTCGCTGGTCTCCGAGGCCTTGCGCAGGTCGCCGTCGGAGGTGACCACCTCCGCGGAAACAAGATTGTCCACCGTCATCCCGAATTTGCGGGTCAGCCAGCCAAAGCCGCCGCCCAGGGTGAGACCGGCCACCCCGGTGGTGGAATTGATGCCGAGGGGCGTGGCCAGCCCGAAGGCCTGGGTTTCATGGTCCATATCCCCCAGGGTCGCCCCGGGCTCCACTCGGACCGTGCGGGCCTGGGGATCCACGTGCACACCGCGCAGCGCGGAGAGGTCGAGGACCACACCGCCGTCACACAGGGCCTTTCCCGCGATGTTGTGGCCCCCGCCCCGCACCGCCAGAAGGAGCTCATGCTCTCGGGCGAAGTTGATGGTGCGGAGGATATCCGCCTGCCCCGCCGCCCGAATGATGAGCGCGGGGCGCTTTTCGATCATGGCGTTCCATATTTGCCGGCTGGCGTCGTATTCGGGGGACGTCTCGGTCACGGCTACCCCCCTGATACCGCTCAGGAACCCATCCAGAACTTCCCTGCTCAGGGCCCTATCTTCCCCGTTTAATGCCCGAATATTGAAATCGGCCATGGCTGGCTACCTCGCAACTGCTGGAGAGGGGAGCGGGTCCGGCACGGAGAGGCCCAGCCTGGGCCCTTCACTTCCTCGGTGGGTGTGGGCCTCCGAAGAGGGCCACGTAGGGGGCTGAACCGCCACCCATCCTGGAAGTATAGGCGCAAAACGGGGCGGCGGAATGGAAGGCCGAAAAATTATCCACGCCGGAAAAGGCCTCCCAAAAGATAAGGGACACCCACCTTGATTGCCCTTGGGCAGCCTCCCTGGTAGGTTCTCGTTATGTTCTTATCAGGAGGCCTGCCCCATGACCCAGCCCCGCTGGACGGCTCTGTTCTCCGGGCCACTATTGGTTCGGCAGTATCTGGCGGAAGGGCGCGAGGGGCTCGATGAAGGGAGGTGAGGTCCTGGCGGTGACGGAGTGGTCCTTGACCTATTACGTTTGAGGACCTGCGGGTCCCGCCGGCGAACCGGCTGGAGGCTCTATCCGGGGATCGGGAGGGCCAGCACAGCATCCGCATCAACCGTCAGTGGCGGGTGTGCTTCCGGTGGGAGAACGGTGAGGCCTTCGAGGTCGAAATCGCCGATTACCATTGAGGACGGAAGGCCCATGAGTATCCGAATCGAGGACCTGGAAAAAACCGATTTCGAGGAGGTGGTCGAGGCCGGCGGGGAGGAGATCGCCCCGACTCGGCCCGGGGATGTTCTGCGCCATGATTTCATGGAGCCGTTCGGCCTCAGCGCCAATGCGCTGGCCCGGGCCTTGAATGTGCCGCCCAATCGGATCACCGGTATCCTGAACGGCACCCGCAGGCTGACCGCCGATACAGCCCTGCGCCTGGCTCGCTATTTCGGAACCACGCCGCATTTCTGGCTCAACCTTCAGGAGCAGTACGAGCTCGCCGTGACGGCCGCGGAACATGGGGAGCGTATTGAACAGGAGGTGGAGCCGCGAAGCAGGGAAGGGGTGAATTGAAAAGGGTTCCCCCTTGGTACCACTGCGTTTCCCGCTGCGTCCGCCGGGCCTTCCTGTGCGGGGAGGACATGAACATTTCGAAAATTAGCCTGTGATGCTCGCAGGCTTGCCGCTGACTGTAGGGGAGTGGCTTCTGGCCAGCCTGGTGCTGGTGGGCGGGGCGGTGGTGCAGGGCTCGGTGGGCTTCGGCGTGGCCCTGCTCGGTGCGCCGCTGTTGTTCCTGGTGAACCCGGCCCTGGTGCCGGCCCCCATGCTCATCGCCGGGCTTACCCTGCCGGCCCTCATCCTGGTCCGGGATCGGGCCGGACTGGAGAAGAGGCCGGTGGCCTGGGTCCTGCCGGGCTTCGTGGTCGGTTCGGTGGTGGCCGGCGGGGTGGTGGCTTCGTTGCCGGAGAGCGGCCTGGCCCTGGTCTTCGGCAGCCTGGTCCTCCTGGCGGTGGCCATGAGCGCCCTGGGGTGGGCCCCCGCGGAACCGCGCGGCGGCCACCTGACGGCGGCCGGAACGCTGGCGGGGTTCATGGCCACGGCCACCTCCATTGGTGGCCCGCCCCTGGCCCTGGTTTTCCAGAACGCCTCCGGGATCCGGCTGCGGGCCACCCTGTCCGCCATCTTCGTGCCCGGAGGCCTGTTCGCCCTGCTCTCCCTGGCGGCGGTGGGCCGCTTCGGGGTCCCGGAGCTGATCCTGGGCCTGGCGCTGCTGCCGGCCGTGTTCGCGGGCTTCTGGCTGTCCGGCTTCACCGCCCGGGCCCTGGATCGGGCCTGGCTGCGTCCGGCGGTGCTGGCCGTGTCCGCGGTGGCTGGAGCCGGGGCGTTGGCTCGGGCGCTCGTCTAGGTATCCGGACCCCGGGAAAGGTGAAGATCCCCCGGGTCCGGACACATGTTTCCAGGCGTTTCTCCATCCAACCCCAACGCTTTGCCTCTCCTCTCCTCGGCCCTATTCCTCCTTCCCAAAGGATTCAGCTTTCCTGGAAAAAGAGAAAGAAAATCCATAACAATCCGGATATTGCGGGTCTGCCCGTAGGGCGCTACGGTATTACCCATAAAAAGGAAGGGCCAGAATAACGCGGTCCTGCACGCCAAAGGGGTCGGATATGGGTTCCTATTTCGAAGCAGAAAGGCTTTTAAACGGTCCTCCCGTAACCCGGGCGGCCTACTCGGACCGCACGGCCTGGATCATGGCGGAACTATCCCGTTTAGTGTACGAGCCACTACCCGCCGAGGTATCCATCACACGACTGGTTCATGAGATCAAAGAGTCCGTGGCGGCCGGGGAGGACGAGGATGCCGTGGCCAGCCTGGTCAAGAGAGCCATGGAGGCGGAGCAGGGAACCAGCACCGAACTGGTCTCGATTTTACGGGAAGCTGATTTTGAGCTCCTTGAAAGTTTCGATGAAGGGGGGACGCAGGCCTTCCTGGCGAGGTTTAATCCGGGAGGCTCCTTTGAAGGCATGCTGATTCTGGCCTTCCGGGGAACGGAGATGGAGGTCGCCGACATTTTCGCCGATATCAAGGCAGACCTGCGGTCGGCCCCGGGCGGGGGCCGGGTGCATCGCGGATTTCTGGAGGCCTTTGAAAGGGTTAAAGAGCCCATAAGCCGCGCTCTGGACAGGCATGCGGGCCCGCCCCTGTACATCACCGGCCACTCCCTGGGCGGCGCCTTGGCCACGCTCGCCACCCGCTACCTGGAAAAGGACGGGACGGGGGCCTGTTATACCTTTGGGGGCCCTAGGGTCGGGGACCGGGACTTCTTCTCCGGGATCAAAACGCCGGTGTATAGGGTGGTGAACGCGGCGGACGGGGTTCCGCGGGTGCCATTTGGGTATGGATTCAATATGTTCTCCGGTTTTATCGGCCTGTTCCCCGGGAGCATCCCTAAACGGATTTCCAGTTTCCTGGAAAACTTCCGGGGTTACACTCACTTCGGCTATCAGGTCTTCCTGAACGCGCCTCCCAACCGTCCGGATGAATATGGGGTTCCCTTTAAGAAGTTGCGGGTGGACCAGAGCCCGAATTTTTTTAGAAAGGCCCGCCTTGTGCTGTTTCGCTGGGTAAAAACCTGGGGCGCCGCGGCGGCACAGGATCACGGATCGGGCGAGTACGCCGAAAAGCTCAAGGCCTATGCCCTTCGAAGGAATCCGGAATAGCTAAACCCAAGGGAATCCGATACAGAACCCCCACTTTCTTGGAATAGACGGGCAATTTCGGGTTAGCCAAAAGGGGAGTAGGATGCCCAGATTTTTCGTTTTCCTGGTGATTTTCGCGGGTATGGCGCTGGCCGGTTGCAATTTCGTGGGGGATTTCTCCGACGCGCAGGAGAGCCAGCAGCAGGTAACGGAGGAGCTGTCCACCGCGCTGGGTGGCGACGTCCAGGTTGGGTGGAACATCCACAATGGGACCCTTCAGCGGGTTTCGGTACACCTTCCGGAAGAGATCGCCTCCGACAGGACCTTTGAAGACTTGAAAGGCGTGATCGCCCCCGTGGTGACCAGACACTTCGAGGAGCGCCCCTCCCAGTTGCAGATTGCGGTGGTCGTCCCCAAACAGCGGCTCTAGCCTTAACACGGGCCCAGGTGGGGGGTGCGGTTCGGAGGCCCCGCGGGTGTCCTCCCAGATATAGGACACTACTTTCCTGACCGCTCTTCGGAGTGAAAGGACACACAATCCGTTTGTGGCGGTGTTGGGCCTGCCTCCGGCCAGGAAGGAATCTGAAACCGCCGGTAGGGGATGGGCGGGCATGGGCAAGGGGGGGAAAGAATGACCGTTCTCTGGCGCTGCGTTGTGGTGAGCCTTGTGGTAGCGGTGGCTTACCAGCCCTTCACCGTCCTACCCGCTTCTCCCTCCTTTAGCCGGTGGGATCTGCTCATCAATACCCTTACCCATTGGCCCTGGGCGGCTTCCTTCCTGAAGCACATCGCCGTCCTTTTCTCCGTAACCCTCCTTGCTGGCTGGCTCTCCGTGAAATGGGTTCTGTCTTCCCAGCCTTTTTCCGCGGGAGGTCGAGGAGGAGGCGCCTCGCCGGATCTTCAGCGGTTTGGCGGCAAGCAGGGGCTCCTGAGAGCCCTGGGAGGCATTGCCCTGGTCTGCCTGGTTGTGGCCCTTGTCGCCCCGGCGGTCACCATGCCCCTGGCTGCCGCGGACCTGGGGGGGCGCCCCATGGTTTCACTTTCGGATTCCCCCGCGGGGGAGGCCCGGTTTTCCTTTGCACCCTTCGAACATTGGTGGGAGCGGTTCCTCTATCCATTCCAAGTGCCCGGCGCCTTGTGGTTTTGGCTGGACGCTTCGAAGGTCTTTTTCCTGAACGGGTTGGTGGCAAGTGCGGTTTCGGCGCTCTGGGTTTACCGGGCCGGGTTGAAAGCGCCATAGACAGGGGGAGTAACGCGCCAGAAGAGCGGCCACACCGTTTGCCAGAGGGGTATTCGGGGGAGAATGGATAAAGGACACCAACGTTGTTAGCGGGATTTTAGGGGGCGTTTATGAGAGGTCATTCGTTGATTTCGGCTGGTTTGAGGATTTTTGCCATTGTCCTGGTTGTCATTGCCTTGAGGCAGTCCGCGGAGATCATGCTTTTCATGGAGCACCTGGGCATGTCACTGAAATTTGCGGCGGCTGTATTTATGGCCATAGGGTTTCCGCTGCTCCTTGCCGGTATCCTTTGGCGGTATTCCTACCCCATTGCCCAGAAGGTGGCCCCGGATCCCTTCCTGAACAAGTCTGAAGATCCCCAGCCGCTTGGGGAGCCAGATATATTTCGCGTAGGGGTGACCTTGCTGGGCATGTATTTTTTTGCAAGCGCCTTGGCGAGTCTCTCTTATCAGGTGATTTCCATTCAAAGGGCAAAGAACCTCATGAACGATGCCTTTTTGTCCAGTTCCGATACTTGGATACGCCTTGCTGCGACTTCAACGGAGTTGATTATTGGGCTGGTCTTTTTTGTGGGCTCCGGATCTCTGGTCAGGTTTTACGTTTTCGTGAAGGAACTGGGGGTGAGAGAGGATCAGGAGCAAAACCAATAGCACGGAGAATAGCGCACATATAGGACACCCACTTTGTTTGCCCTTTTGGGGTGCGAACCAAAGTGGGTGTCCTCTTCTCGCTCACACCCCACCCCACCCCACTCCATCTCCACGGAGATCTCACCTATCCTCTCCCTAAGGAGGGTCCCCCATGCCCGGGCGGTTCCGGCACCTAAGGCATGCGGGGTGTTGCCCGCCCCGGTATATCAGTTGAATTTCATGAACCTCTAATATTTAGGGTTGGTCTAAGACTATACATAGACCCTAATGAAGGGGTGAGCATCATGTTCGAACCGATCCAGATACCGGGCAACCACGTCATGCTATATAACGTAGCCAAGCTGAAGCCCGGTTACACCGTCGAGGACGCCGAGCTGGCCCTTGGGGAGATGTGCGAGGTGGTCAAGGAGACCTACCCCGAGTTCTACGGCGGGCTTGTCTACCAGTCCGCGGGCTTCGTGTCGGAAGAGGGCAGTGTGGACCCGAGCTCCCAGCCGGAGGGCGAGGACCACCTCGCGATCCTGACCTTCTGGGAGTCCTTCGAGGCCCATGAGCGGTCCCACGCCGATGAAGCCTTTCGGGACAAGTTCAGCGTCCTTCTGGAGTACTGTTCCGACACCTACGAGATCGGCTATAACCTGCTTTGGCAGGGACAGAAGCACTGATCCTGCCGCGCCCCCTTCGTAGGGAGGGGGCGCTTCTGCGTTCCTCCCCCGGGGAGGGGAGGCAAAGTACGCCCACGGAATAAAAAGGCCTTCCTCCGCAAGGGGGGAAGGCCTTTTTCATGCGTTTGATTCTAGAGGGCCCGCTAGAAGACTTCCTCCTCCATCTCCAGGTACACGCGGTAGGCGTTGCCGCGGTTGCTGGCTTCGAAGGCCGGCATGCCTTCGTACTTGGACCAGTCGGCCTGCTCGTAGGCCTGGGCGAAGGACCGGAAGTTCCTGGCCGCCGTTCCCATGGTGTTGCGCACGAACCCGAGGTAGGTGCTGGTGAAATCCACCGCCTCCTGGACGTTGGCGCTGGCTTCGCCGTGGCCCGGGATAATGAAGGTGGGCTTGGGCTCCATCCGGGTGAGGTAGGCCAGCCCCTCCTGCCAGCGCTTGGTGTCCACCTTGGGGCTGTCCAGGAACGGGATGCGGCCGCGGTAGATGATGTCGCCACCGAAGACGACGCCCATCTCCGGGACCACCATGATGCTGTCGCCGGGTGCGTGGGCCGGGCCCATGTGGCGGAGCTCGAAGGTGGTTTCGCCCACCTCGAAGCTAGCCTTTTCCCCGAACAGGTGGTCCGGCTCCACCAGGTAGGTGTCCTCGTCCACCCAGGGGGACAGGGCCTCCCGCCGCTGGGCGAGCCGGCGGTCGGCGTCCTCGCCCTTCTTGAAGCGTTGGGGATCGAAATAGTCCTTGGTGAGCCGCTGCGCCCAGACCTCTGCCCCTTCGGTGTGCTCCCGGAAGGCCTGCAGTCCATAGATATGGTCGGCGTGGTAATGGCTCACCACCACCCGCCGCACCGGCTTGTCCGTCACCTTTCGGATCTCCTGGAGCAGGGCGTAGCCCAGCGCCGGGGTGCCCAGGGCATCGAACACCACCACCCCTTCCTCGGTAACCACAAAGCCGGCGTTGGAGGTATGCCCGGCGTTGTCCGAATCCGGCACCGCCGAGAAGCCCCGGGCGTAATAGACGGGCGCCTCGGGGACCTTTTGCACTTGAAAATCGAAGGGCAGCTCGCCGTAGGGATTGCTCTCGGCGAGGGCCGGACCGGCGGTCATCAGGGCAACCAGGCCCAGCAGCAGGGTTCGTAGTCGCACAGCGTTTCTCCTCCACAGGCCGGAACCGCGTTCAGGGGAGGCTCGGTTCCAACCTGGTTTCGGTCTCCGTGGGAATCCGTGGGGATCCGTCTTCCGGGCGTTACGCGCCTTGCGCACTGCCCGGCTCAAAACGGGCCAAGAAAGGTTACGGATCCTAGCTTGGGCGTGCAATCACACCCACTTTGGTTGCCCTGGGGTGGTCTCCTTGTTGAGTCCTCATTGCGTTAAATACCAATCCCCCGTTTGGGAAAAAGTGGATTTCTTGATAACCTGATGCCCCTTGTGGAAATAGGTGATTTTTCTGTGCGCCCCGGGTGGGTCGGCTTGCCCACCCGGGGCCGTCGTTTTTTAAGGGATGATCAGGTTCTATGAATCCGGGGCGCTGGGTTAACGGGCTGCACTTCGACAATCTGCGGGGGGATTTCTACGGCGGGCTGACGGCGGCGGTGGTGGCGCTTCCCCTGGCCCTGGCCTTCGGCGTTTCCTCCGGGGCCGGGCCGGTGGCCGGGGTGTACGGGGCGATCTTCGTGGGCCTGTTCGCCGCCCTGTTCGGGGGGACGCCCACCCAGGTTTCCGGGCCCACCGGGCCGATGACGGTGGTCATGGCCGCGGTGTTCACCCACTTCACGGCCCTGTACCCCGACGACCCCGGCCGCGGCGCGGCGCTGGCCTTTACCGTGGTGATGATGGGCGGCGCCTTCCAGGTGCTGTTCGGGGTGCTCCGGCTCGGGCGGTACATTGCCCTGATCCCGCACCCGGTGATCTCCGGGTTCATGAGCGGCATCGGCCTCATCATCATCCTGCTGCAGCTCGGTCCCCTGCTGGGCCACGAGACCCCTTCCGGGCCGCTGGCGGCTGCCCGCGCGGTGCCGGACTTCCTGGCCGATCCCGTGCCCGCCGCGGTGGCCCTGGGCGCCCTGTCGCTGGCGGTGGTCTACCTGCTGCCGAGCCGCATCAACCGCCTGGTGCCGGCGCCCCTGGTGGCGCTGGTGGTGGGGACCCTGGCCCTGCAGCTGTTCTTCCCCGACGGGCGGGCCGCCATCCTCGGCGACATCCCCACCGGCCTGCCCGCGCCGCAGTGGCCCACCATCGAGCTGGACCAGCTGCCCTACATGATCAAGTCGGCCCTGATGCTGGCCGCCCTGGGGAGCATCGATTCCCTGCTCACCTCGCTGGTGGCCGACAACATGACCCGCACCCACCACCGCCCGGAGCGCGAGCTGGTGGGGCAGGGCATCGGCAACACGGCGGCGGGCCTGCTGGGCGGCCTGCCCGGCGCCGGGGCGACCATGCGCACGGTGGTCAACGTCCGCGCCGGCGGGCGCACGCCCATCTCCGGCGGCCTCCACGCCCTGGTGCTGCTGGCGGTGGTGCTGGGGGCCGGCGGTATGGCGAGCTACATCCCCCACGCGGTGCTGGCCGGCATCCTCATCAAGGTGGGCACCGACATCATCGATTGGGACTACCTGCGGCGCCTCCATCGGGCGCCCTTCGCCGGGGTGGTGATGATGTTCACGGTGCTGGTGCTCACGGTGTTCGTGGACCTGATCACCGCCGTGGGCATCGGCATGATCATGGCGGCCCTGGTGTTCATGAAGCGCATGACCGACCTGCAGCTGGAGAGCATCACGGCCATCACCGACCCCGACGAGGAGGGCCCCCTGACCGAGGAGGAGGCCCGGCTGCTGGGGGCCGGCGGCGGCCGCATCCTGCTGTTCCACCTGAGCGGACCCATGAGCTTTGGCGCGGCCAAGGGCATGGTCCGGCGTCTGGCCGGGTTCGACGAGTACGACACCCTGGTGCTGGACCTGACGGACGTGCCCACTATCGACTTCACCACCGCCCGGGCCATCGACGACATGATCAGCGACGCCCAGGGCAGCGGCCGTGCCGTGTTCGTCGCCGGTATCCAGCCCCGGGTGCGCCAGCTTCTGGAGAATCAGGATGTGCTGCAGGCGGTTCCGGCCGGCCACGACGCCGGGACCCGGCTGGAGGCCCTGCGGCGGGCGGCCTATGGAGTGCGGGCCAACGAGCAATAGGGGGCGGGAAGCGCCGGGCCAGGGCGTGGCGCGTCCAGGTGCCCACCATTGTCCATGGAGGGCACCTGCGCCTTTCTCACAACCCGTAATGCTCCAGCAGCCGCAGCCAGTTCTCGCTCAGGGTGGGGAAGGCGGGCACGGCGTGCCACAGCCGCTCCAGGGGGACCTCGCCGGCGATGGCGATGGTGGCCGCGTGTAGCTGCTCCCCGGCGCCCGGGCCCACGAAGGTCGCCCCCACCACGACCCGGCGGTCGGCGTCTACCACCAGCTGGCAACGGCCCTTGATGCCCTCTCCCTGGGTGGCGGCACCGGCCACGGCGCCGAAGGGGTGCTCCACGGTGCGGACGCTGATTCCATGATCTTTGGCCGCCGCCTCGGTGAGCCCCACCTTGGCCACCTGGGGGTCGGTGAAGGTGACGCCGGGTACGGCCCAGTGGTCCGACCAGGCCGCGGTCTCCCGGCCCCCGATGACGTCGGCGCAGATCCGGGCCTGGTATTTCCCCATGTGGGTAAGCAGGTTGCGTCCGGTTACGTCGCCCACGGCGTACAGCCAGTCCCCGGCGGCGTCCACCGCGCGCATCTGATCGTTCACCCGGATATATTGCCCGGGGCTCAGTCCTGCTTCCTCCAGGCCCAGGTTGTCGGTGACCGGCTTGCGGCCGGTGGCAACCAGGAGCTCGGCGGCTTCCAGCTCCTCCCCCGAGTCGAGCACGGCGGAGATGGCCCCGTTGTCCCGCCGGGCCACCCGCGTCAGGCTCCCACCCAGGCGGATGTCGATTCCCTCGGCGGTCAGGGATTCGCCCAGGAGCTCCCCGGCGAAGTCGGGCAGGGCCGGCAGCAGGCGGTCATTTTGGTCCACCACGGTGACCGGGTCGGCCCCCAGGCGCCGCCAGGCCTGGGCCAGCTCCAGGCCCGTATTGCTTCCCCCGAGCACCAGCAGGCTGGCCGGCACCGCGCCCGCGGAGGTGGCCTTGCGGCTGCCCCAGGGCTCCGCCTCCGGCAGGCCCTCGATGGGCGGCACCGCCGCCCGGCTCCCGGTGGCGACCACCACCGCCCGGTTGGCCTCCAGCTCCCGGCGGCTGCCCTCGGCATCCTCCACCACCACCCGGCGCTCGCCGACGATCCGGCCGTGCCCCCGGTACCAGGCAACGTCCATGGTCTCCAGCCACTTCAGCTGGCTGCTGTCGTCCCAGTGGCTTGCCAGCTGGTCGCGGCGCCCTAGCGTCGCCGCCACGTCGATGCTGCCCGTAACGGCCTCCCGGGCGCCCGGGGTACGCCGGACCTCGGCCACCGCCTCGCCCGGCCGCAGCAGGGCCTTGCTGGGCATGCAGGCCCAGTAGGTGCACTCGCCGCCGACCAGCTCCCGCTCGATCAGCGCGGCGCTGAGCCCGTTCTGAACTGCCCGTCCCGCGGCGTTCTCGCCGACGGCCCCGCCGCCGATCACCACCACGTCGTAGCTTTCCGCCATGGGAGCCCCCTGCCTGGTTGGCTACCTCTCAACAGCTTAGGGGGGTTGCCCGTCCGGCGGTATCCGGGGGACCCCGCCATGCCGATCCCGGCAGGCTGCGGAGGGCCGCGGGTCCGGGGCCCGCGCCCTTTTCCCGCAGAGGCCTTGCCGACCTCAGTCGGTGTCCTCCAGGAACGGATAGTCCGTGTAGCCGCGCTCGTCGCCGCCGTAGAAGGTGGACTCGTCCCACTCGTTGAGCGGCGCGCCCTTGCGGAAGCGCTCGGCGAGGTCCGGGTTGGCGATGTAGGGGCGGCCGAAGGAGGCCAGGTCGCACCGTCCGTCGCGGATGCGGCTCCGGGCCTCGTCGGCGGTGTAGGCGCCGTTGCCGATGTAGCTGCGGCGGAAGCCGGCCTGGATGGCGTCGATCACCGGCTCCGGCCGGCCCTCCACCTCGTTGCCCTGGAAGGAGTCCTCCACCACTTCCAGGAAGGCGATGCCCCGGGCCTGTAGCTCCTCCGCCAGGGCGCCGTAGGTGGCCACGGGGTCGTCGTCGTGCATGTCGTTGAAGGTGCCGGTGGGGCTGACGCGGATGCCGGTGCGCTCGGCGCCCCATACGTCCACCACGGCGTCCACCACCTCCAGCGGCAGGCGCAGGCGGTTGGCCACGGAGCCGCCGTATTGGTCGGTGCGCTTGTTGCTGCCGCTGCGCAGGAACTGGTCGAGCAGGTAGCCGTTGGCGGCGTGGATTTCAACGCCGTCGAAGCCGGCCTCGCGGGCGTTCTTTGCCCCCTGGCGGAATTGCTCCACCACGTCCGGGACCTCCTCGGTCTCCAGGGCCCGCGGCTCCAGGCACGGGACCATGCCGGATTCGGCGCTGATGAACACCATGGTCTCGGGCTGGATGGCGGAGGGCGCCACGGGCTGCTCCCCGTTGGGCTGCAGCTCCGGCCGGGAGACCCGGCCCACGTGCCACAGCTGCAGGTAGATGCGGCCGCCCGCCGCGTGTACCGCATCGGTCACCTGGCGCCAACCGGCCACCTGCTCAGCGGAGTGGATGCCGGGGGTGAAGGCGTAGCCCTTGCCCTGGGGGGAAACCTGGGTGGCCTCGCTGATGATCAGGCCGGCTCCGGCCCGCTGGGCGTAGTACTCGGCGTTCAGCGCGGTGGGCACGTCCCCCGGCTGGGCGGCCCGCGAGCGGGTCAGGGGCGCCATGATCACGCGGTTGGGCAGCTCCAGGTCGCCCAGGGTGTGGGGCTGGAACAGGGGGTCTTCGGCATCGCTCACGGATGGTTCTCCTGTGGGTCACACGCTTGGGTTGGCTGCCCGCCCTACTTGGGGATGGGCGGGGGGAGATTCAAGAACACCCGGGGTACCGGCCACTGCCCGCTTACCAGCCCGGCCCGCTCTCCGTCCCCCGGGGGGCGGCTTCCTCGGTCTGCCGTACCGCCTGTTCGATCAACTGATGCCGCGCCGCGGCGAGCTCCCGAAATGCTTCGGATACCCGCTCGTCCGCGCCGGCCCGCCGCCAGAAATCGGCGGCCATGGCCCCGGTCTCGGCCCAGCGCGTCCGGTTGCCACGGGATACGGGGGGATGGAATTCCGGGGTCGGCGGGACCTCGCTCTGCCTGGGGGCGTGGCGCATGGGGACCATGTCGTACAGCGGGGCCAGGGCGAGCCGGCCGTCGGGCCGGGGCTGGAGGGTGATGTTGCCCAGGTGCTGGTCGGTGTTCTCGATCCAGTCGGCGAAAGCCTCGGCGGTCTCGATCCGCTCCCGGTCCGCCCCCGTCAGCCATCCCTGGCGCGCCAGCGCCGCCGCTACCCGGCCCCAGCCCTGGCCGGCGCCGGCGAATTCGGCGTCCACCGCCCAAAGAGAAAGGGCGGGCAGCCGCCCGCCCTGCGCCGTCCGGTCGAAGCGCTCCGATTCCAGGAACAGCCGGCCCCCGGCCTCGTGCAGACGGCTCTTGGCCACGGGCAGGCCGTGCTCCGCCAGGGTGGCGAGGGCAAGGTGCTCGCAAACGAGGAGATCCCGCTGGCGGCGGGCCGCGGCCGAGTCGTTCTCGGCGGGGGAGAACTTGACCAGCACTTCCCGGCCGCCCACCGCGGCGGGGAATTTGGGCTGTTCCCCACCCGCCGAGGAGCCGGGTACCTCGCCGGCCAGCACCCGTTCCGCCTCCGCCGGAAAGTCCGCCGGGGTGAGCTGGTTCGGGCTCCAGTGCCGAAACCGCTCCACGGCGCCGTCGCCGAGCAGGAGGTCGCCGGGTAGGTCCACGGCGTGGTCCAGGAGGTAGGCCCCGACTTGGCTGGCGGTCCAGCGGTCCGGATTGTCCGGCAGATCCGCCACCCTGTGTGCGTATTGGTGGCCGAGGAAGCCCTGGGGGCGCAGGTCCTGGAGGAAGAAGGGGAGGTCGTCGTAATGGCCGTTGCCGCTGTCTCCCCGCAGGAGCCGGGGGAGGGCGGCCTCCTCCGTGGACGGGCGGACGAGCGTGGCACCGTTCGCCAGGCCCGCGAGGGTGGCCAGGTGGTGGATGGTGCCGGCGCCGTCCACCCGGTACAGCGGCAGCTCTTCGACGCGGCGATTGAACAGGGGGGCCCGGACCGCGTAGCGCGTGGCCCGTCCACGGCCGAAACGGACCACCCGGCCCGCCGCCTCCGCCCGCTGGAGATGGCGGTAGACCGTGGGGGTGCTGACGCCCAGCACCTGGGCCAGCTCGCTGCGCGAGGCGGTCCCCAGGGCCTGGAGGCGGGCGATGAGCTGTTCGGCGGAAAGGGCCATTATCCGATCAAGGTGAAACGAATTTGGAAATCGGAGTATAGCGGATAATAGTTTGTGTTTGGAGGGTTTTTTGAGTATTACTCCTGAATTTTGATGCGATTCGTGAAACGAAAAATGAAACGATTATAAAGGGTAGGAGAAAGGCCTTCCTTCGGTGATCATCCGGCTCGTTTACCTGGTGGGGGTTCGTGCCCCGAACCCCCACGTGCGGCCTCGCTGCAAGTCGCGGTCAAGGACCGCTCCCACAGTGCCTTTTCGGGCAAACGGCTTGGATGGCCTTTGCGTAGGGTCGGCTTGGGAAGCGCGATCCCGGGAGGTGGGGGACTGTGTGGACGCCCCCCGTGCCCCGTGACAAGTTGGATGGGGAGGAGCCACGCCACCGGGAGGAGCCGCCATGGCCCTGACGGAGCACCAAGCCAGCCTGTGCGCCGAGAACCGCACCGACTACTCCGACCTGCGGGCGCTGTTCGTCAACACTTCCCTGAAGAAGGCGGGTGAGGAGAGCCATACCCGGCTGTTGATGGAGGTTTCCGGGGAGATCATGGCCCGGAACGGGGTGGCGGTGGACCACCTCCACCTGCTCGACCATCAGGTGCCGCCGGGGGTCTATCCGGACATGACCGAGTACGGCTGGGAGCGCGACGACTGGCCGGCCCTGTGGGAGCGGGTGAAAGCCGCGGACATCCTGGTGGTGGGCACGCCCATCTGGCTGGGGGAGGAGAGTTCGACGTGCCGGGTGCTCATCGAGCGGCTCTACGGCATGTCCGGGCTGCTCAACGACCGCGGCCAGTCGGTCTTCTACAACCGGGTGGGCGGCACGGTGGTGACCGGCAACGAGGACGGCGTCAAGCACGTGGCCATGACCCTCGGCTTCGCGCTGTCGCACCTGGGGTACACCATCCCGCCCCAGGCGGATTGCGGTTGGGTGGGAGAGGCCGGTCCGGGGCCGTCCTACGGCGACGAGCTGGAGGACGGCACCCGCGCGGGCTTCGACAACGACTTCACCCAGCGCAACCTCACCATCATGACCTGGAACCTGCTGCACCTCGCCCGCATCCTGCGTGATGCCGGCGGCATCCCCAACCACGGCAACAACCGCGAGGCCTGGAAGGCGGGCTGCCGCTTCGACTACGCCAACCCGGACTATCGAGCCTGAGGCCGGAATCCGTTAGGCGGGCCCGTCGAGGTCGGGCCGAGGAAGGGCGGGGAGAGCACCCCGCCCTTCCTCGGCCCGGGGGCCGGTCGCGCTTCAGCCGGTGATCTTGTGGCGGATGTGCTCCATGACGGAGCTGTGCTCCTCCTGCGGGCTGAACATGACGATGTCGGTGTCCTCTTCGGCCCGGACGCTGTGCCCGGGGCGCCAGTAGAACAGGTCACCGGTGCGGGAGGTCTCCTCCTCGCCGTCGGTGTAGAGGGCGGTGATTACTCCGCTTACGACGTAGCCCCAGTGCGGCGACTGGCAGGTGTCGTCCTTCAGCCCATGTAGAAGTTGGGTGATGTCGGTTCCGGCCTCGAAGGAGAAGTATTCCGCCCCCATCTTGCCGTATCCGGTGACGTCGCCGAATTCGGTCTGCTGCCGCGCGATGGCGCCCGGGGCGTCGATCCGGACGGGTACGTCTTCCTTTGCGATGTGCATGATCTTTCCTCCCCGCCCTTTTCTTGGGTTTGCGCCCGTCTCTGGGTTGGCTTCGCTGCGCTATCGCCAACGGAGTATCCACTGTAAACCCTGCCTGCCGATCCCCGAATATGGATCGGTGCCCGTTGGCCCGGGGGGTTTCCCCAAGCCGTATTTATTCCGGGTCAACCGTAAAGACGAGCCAGGCCTTTGGGGGGGTCTCGCCTGGGCCGTTCGGCCCCTGATCGGAAGGATCGATCGCTTCCTTCTCCAGCTTGGCAGCGGCCTTGACCAGCCGCCCCAGGGAGGGGTCGTTCGGGTCGAGGATTTCCGAAACCTTTGCAAGATCCTCGTTAAAGAACTCCCAGACCTCGCCTCGCTCGGTGAATTCCACTTTCAGGAAAAATCGCATTGCTGTTCCTGTTCGGGCTGATAGGGCCGGCTGCTTGTCCCGTCCGGCGGGCGAGGGCCCGTCGCGTGGTGCCGATATCGGTTAAGGCTCCCCCAATACCTGACACCGGCGGGGGGCGCAACCGTCCGGGCCGGTTCGATCCGGATCGGGGGGCGGCCGGCGTGTTGACGGGGTCGGGCCTTTGGGCTCCCGTGAGGGAAGGGCGGGTGGCATCCTACCTATTCCGCTATGCGCAACGGGGGAGGCTTGGCCATGACATACCGGCTCTACTACTGGCCCACCATTCAGGGGCGCGGGGAGTTCGTGCGGCTGGCCCTGGAGGCGGTCGGGGCGGAGTACGAGGACGTTGGGCGGGGGCCGGAGGGTCCCGATTTCGGCGCCGTCTCTGCCGTGCTGTGGGGCGAGCAGCCCGGCCCGCCGCCCTTCGCGCCCCCGGTGCTCGAAGCCGGCGGACGGCTCATCGCCCAGACGGCCAACATCCTGCTCTACCTCGGCCCCAGGCACGGCCTGGCGCCGGAAGGGGAGCTGGACCGGCTCTGGGTGCATCAGCTCCAGCTCACCATCGCGGACTGGGTGGTGGAGATCCACGACACCCATCATCCGGTGGGTGCGCAGCTCTATTACGAGGACCAGAAGCCCGAGGCCGCCCGGCGCGCGGAGGGCTTCCGCGAGCACCGTTTGCCCAAATTCCTCGGCTACTTCGAGCGCGTGCTGGACGACCACGTCGACGGCGGTTGGCTGGCGGGGGGCTCCATGACCTACGCGGACCTGTCCCTGTTCCAGGTGGTGGAGGGCCTGCGCTACGCCTTTCCCGACGCCATGGGAAGGGCCGAGTACAGCGCGCCCCGGGTTACCCTGCTCCACGAGCGGGTGCGCGACCTGCCGCGGATCACCGCCTACCTAAATTCCGAGCGCCGCATCCCCTTCAACGAGGACGGCATCTTCCGGCACTACCCCGAGCTGGACGCCTGAGGGGCGGGCCTGAACGATTCCCAGCTTTCCAAGTATCTGGTATGCCGGGACTCGGCGTCTGATCCTGTTACCGGCTGAGGAGCGTGGCATGCGAATGGAAGGCAGCATCGCGTTGGTGACCGGCGGGGCCAGCGGCATCGGGGAGGCCACCGTCCGGGCCATGGTGGCCGAGGGGGCGCAGGTGGTGCTGGCGGATCTGGATTCGGAGCGCGGCGACGCGCTGGTCAAGGAGCTGGGGGACGCCTGGGCCCGCTTCGTGCCCACCGACGTCTCCGACGAGAACCAGGTGGCGAACCTGTTCGACCAGGCGGAGCAGTGGGCCGGGACGGTGGACGTGGTGTTCAACAACGCCGGCATCGGCCATCTGGGCGTCAGCCACGAGGTCTCCACCAAGGACTGGCAGCGGGTGGTGGACATCAACCTCACCGGCGTTTTCCTGGTGGCGCGGGAGGCCCTGGCGCGCATGCACCAAGCGGGGGTCGCCGGGTCCCTGATCAACTGCGCCTCGATCCTGGGGCACGTGGGCCAGAGCCAGACGGCGGCCTACTCCGCGGCCAAGGGCGGGGTGGTCAACCTGACCCGGACCCTGGGCCTGGAGTACGGACCGCAGGGCATCCGGGTCAACGCCGTGTGCCCCGGCTACATCGAGACCCCGTTGCTGGACAATCTGGACGAGGAGACCAGGGAGGTGCTCACCCGCCGCCACGCCCTGGGGCGCATGGGGCGGCCGGAGGAGGTGGCCGCGGCGGTGGTGTTCCTGGCCAGCCCCGAGGCCAGCTTCATCACCGGCTCCAGCCTGATGGTGGACGGCGGCTACACCGCCGGGAAGTAGGTCCCTCATGACCCGCGACCAAGCCCCCGATCTGCCCGTTTACGGCCTTCCCGACGACCCGGGCCCCACGGAGCCCCTGCCCGACGCGCTGGACACCGCGGAGCGCTGGCGGGCCCGCGCCCGCCTGGTGCGGCCGGACGCGGAGCCCGTGGGGCGGGTGGCCATCGCCGGCGAGTGGGTCCCGGTCTACCACCGCAAGCAGACCGTCCCCATCGAGACCGACGCCGATCTCGACGCCACCAGCGCCTATCCCCGCGCCAGCCGGGTGCCGGGGGTCTACGACTACGCCCCGAGCCATGGCAAGCCGGGGGAGGGGCGGGACTGAGGGCGAGGCCCCCTCGACGGCCTTGACCCTCGTGTCGGTCGCTCGGTCTACTCGTCTGTACGTCCGCGGAATCCCCCAACGCTGGCGACTGCCCGAACCCGACCAAGGAGTGTCCCCGTCATGGGCGATCCCCCGCCCGAGGAGGTTCCCTGGCACGGCCTGAAAATCGAGGAGGTCCTCGCCAGACAGGACGCCACGGCGCACGGCCTGTCCGGCGGGCAGGTGCGGGAGCGCCTGGAGCGCTACGGGGAGAACCGTCTGCCCGCCCCGGAACGCTCGGGGCCCTGGAAGCTCTTCCTCCGCCAGTTCCACAACGTCCTCATCTACGTGCTGCTCGCCGCCGCGGGCGGCACCGCCTTCCTGGACCACTGGGTGGATACCGGGGTGATCCTGGGGGTGGTGCTCATCAACGCCGTTGTGGGCTTCCTCCAGGAGGGCAAGGCGGAGGAGGCCCTGGACGCCATCCGCGGCATGCTCTCGCCCAAGGCGCTGGTGCTGCGCGACGGCCAGCGGCGCACCATTCCCGCCGAGGAGCTGGTGCCCGGCGACCTGGTCTTCCTGCAGGCGGGCGACAAGGTGCCCGCCGACCTGCGCCTGCTCCGCGCCCACAACATGCGCGTCAACGAGGCCATGCTCACCGGCGAGTCCGTGGCGGTGGATAAGCGCGCCGAGCCGGTGGCGCCGGACGCGGATCTGGGCGACCGCGACTCCATGGCCTTCTCCGGGACCCTGGTGGCCTTCGGCCAGGGGCGGGGCGTGGTGGTGGCCACGGGCAGCGCTACCCAGATCGGGCGCATCTCCACCCTGCTGGAGGAGGTGGAAACCCTCACCACCCCGCTGCTGCGGGACATCGGGGTATTCGGGCGCTGGCTGTCCGTGGCCATTCTGGTGCTGGCCGGGGTCACCTTCGCCTTCGGCTACTGGGTGCGGGACTACGAGCTGGTGGAGACCTTCCTGGCGGCGGTGAGTCTGGCGGTGGCCGCCATTCCCGAGGGGTTGCCGGCCATCATGACCATCACCCTGGCCATCGGCGTGCAGCGCATGGCCGGGCGCAACGCCATCATCCGCCGCCTTCCGGCGGTGGAGACCCTGGGCTCGGTCACCACCATCTGCTCCGACAAGACCGGCACGCTCACCCGCAACGAAATGACGGTCCAGAACATCGTCACCGCCGAGGACACCTTCGGGGTGAGCGGCGTGGGCTACGAGCCCCACGGCGGGTTCTCCCTGGAGGGCCGGGACGTGGAGCCCGCCGACCATCCGGTCCTCGCCGAGGCGCTGCGCGCCATCCTGCTGTGCAACGACGCCGAGATCCACAACCGGGACGGCGAGTGGGTGCTGGAGGGCGACCCCACGGAGGGGGCGCTGGTCACCGCGGCGCTCAAGGGGCAGCTCGATCCCCGGGAGACCGGCGAGCTCTATCCCCGCGACGACGTGATCCCTTTCGAGGCCGCCTACAAGTTCATGGTCACCCTGCACCACCACCACGCGGGGGACCACAGCTTCCTCTTCCTGAAGGGGGCGCCGGAGCGGGTGCTGGCCCTGTGCGACAAGGAGCGCACCCGGGATGGCGGCGCGCGGCCCATCGATACCGGGCGCTGGGAGCGCCGCATGGAGGCGGAGGCCTCCCGGGGGCAGCGCCTGCTGGCGGTGGCGGTCAAGGACGTGGAAGCGGACAAGCGTGCGCTGGAGTTCGGCGACGTGGAGGAGGGCGGCCTTACGCTGGTGGCCGTGTGCGGCATCATCGACCCGCCCCGGGAGGAGGCCATCCAGGCCGTCCGGGAGTGCCAAGAGGCGGGGATCCGGGTGAAGATGATCACCGGCGACCACGGCGTGACCGCCCGGGCCGTGGCCGAGGACCTGAAGATCCGCACCGCGGGCGGCGTGGTGGCGGGCCACGAGCTGGAGGGGCTTTCGGCGGAGGAGCTGGAGCGGGCGGTGCGGGAGGTGGACGTGTTCGCCCGCGCCACCCCGGAGCACAAGCTGCGGTTGGTGGAGGCCATCCAGGCCGACGGCCACGTCGTGGCGGTGACCGGCGACGGCGTCAACGACGCCCCGGCGCTCAAGCGCGCCGACGTGGGCGTGGCCATGGGGGTCAAGGGCACCGAGGCCTCCAAGGAGGCCGCCGAGATGGTGCTCGCCGACGACAACTTCGCCTCCATCGCCAATGCGGTGGAGGAGGGCCGCACGGTCTACGACAACCTGCGCAAGGCCATCCTGTTCCTGCTGCCCACCAGCGGCGGCGAGGGCTTCACCATCATGGCCGCCATCCTGCTGGGGGTGACCCTGCCGTTTACTCCGGTGCAGGTGCTGTGGGTGAACATGGTCACCGCCGTGACCCTGGGCCTGGCCCTGGCCTTCGAGCCCACCGAGCCCGGCGTCATGCGCCGCCCGCCCAGGCCGCCCGAGACGCCCATCCTCTCGGGCTTCCTGATCTGGCGCGTGGCCTTCGTCTCGGCGCTGCTACTGGCGGGCACCTTCGGCCACTACCTGTGGATGGAGTGGCAGGAGGCGGAGGTGGAGATCGCTCGCACCGTGGCCATCAATACCCTGGTGATGGGCGAGCTGGTCTACCTGTTCAACAGCCGCTACATCCTGGAGTCGGTGCTCAACCCCGCCGGCCTCCTGGGCAGCCGGGCCGTGCTCCTTGCTGTGGGCGTGCTGGTGGTTCTCCAGGCGCTTTTCACCTACGCCCCACCGATGCAGTTCCTGTTCGGCACCGCCCCCCTGCGTCTCGAGGAGTGGGGCATCATCCTGGTCTTCGGCGTGGCCCTGTTCCTGGTGGTGGAGCTGGAGAAGGCCTTCTTCCGGCATCGCCGGCAGCGGGTCCCGTAACGGAAAACGTCCCCATCAGGCCGACGAGGCCGTTCCATGAGCCCTGCCGACGCCTTCATACACTATGGAACCAGCCACCTCGCGGCCTTGGCGGTGGTGGCCGCGCTGGCCCTGGTGGCGGCGGTGGGGCCGCGCCGCTGGCCGGTCCTGGCGCCGTCGCGGCACGGGCGGCGGCTGCTCGCCGGGGTGCTGATCCTGGAGCTGGTGGGCTGGCACGGGCTGGCCGCCCTGCGGGGCGCGTTCGATCCGGCAACGGATCTCCCCCTGCACCTCTGCGACGTGAACCAGCTGCTGCTGGCGGTCTATCTGGTGCGGCCGCGGGCGCGGCTGTTCGATGTCCTGTACCATTGGGTCCTTACCAGCGCGAGCCTGGCGCTGCTGTTCCCGGACCTGGCCACGGATTTCCCTTCCGTGGCCTATTTCTCCATGTTTTCCACCCACGGCCTGTCGTTGGTGATCCTGTGCCATCTGGCGTGGGGGCTGAAGATTCGGCCCGGCGCGCGGAGCCCGGCGACCGCCATGGCGGCGCTGGGCCTCTACGCGGTGCCGGTGGCGGCGGTCAACGGGCTGGTGGGCGGCAACTACCTCTACCTGTCCGAGCTGCCGGCGGTGCCCGTGCCTCTCATGGGCTTACTGCCTCCGGCGCCCTATTACTGGCCCGTAGGAGCGGCCTTCCTGTACCTGGTCTTCCGGGGCCTGCTCCGCCTGGCGCCGGGGCGGGGTTGATCGCCCCCTGGGAGGGATCGGTAAAGGTTTTTGACGTGTCCGGGGAAATTGGCCCGGATATCCGCTGGTGGTAAAAGGGTTTCCAGGGGCTTTGCTGCCTTTCCGCCCCACGACTTCCATCCTTTGCGCGAGGTACCACCCGCCATGCGCCGGCTTGTCGTCCTGGCCCTATTGGGCGGTGTGCTCCCGGCCCACGCCTGCAACGTCCCGATCGCCTACGCTGTGGGCGAGGTGGACAAACGCTTCGACCGCTCCCGGGCGGAATTTCGGGCCGCTGTCCGCGACGCCGCCCGCCTGTGGGAGGAGGCCGCCGGGCGAAAGCTGTTCGAGCACCGGCCCGGGGCGGACTTCCGGATCAACCTGGCCTACGGGCCGCTCCAGGAGGCCACCGAGCGCATCCAAGGGCTGGAAAAGAGCGCGGATTCCCTGCGGGTGCGGATCGAGGAGAGGCAGGACCGCCTGGAGGCGGTGAAGGCGCGCTTCGAGGGGCGGGCCCGCGACTTCGAGGCGGAGGTCCAGGAGCTCCGGCGGGACCGGCGGGCATTCGAGGCGCGGCTCCGGAAGGTTCGCGAGGCGGGCGGGGCTGCGCCCGGGGAGGGGAAGGCGCTCGAGGAGCGCCGCCGGGAGCTCCAGGAGCGGGTGGCGGAGCTTCAGGCCCGCCAGGAGGACCTGAAGGAGCTGCAGGCCCGGCTGGACCGGCTCGCCGCGGAGACCAACGCCCTGATCGAGCGCCACAACCAGCAGGTGCGGGAGGCCAACGAGCGGGCCCGTCCCGGTAGGGAGTACCGCCAGGGCTACTACCAGCGCACGGGCTGGGGCGACGAGGAGATCACCATCCGGCAGTACGAGGGCCCGCGACGGCTGCGCTTCGCCCTGGCCCACGAGCTGGGCCATGCCCTGGGTATCGGCCACGTGGACGAGGCCGGGGCGGTGATGCACCGGGTGAACGAGGGCGGGAAATCCACGCCTCCGTCTTTGACCGCCGCCGACCGCGCGGCCCTGCGGGAGGCGTGCGGGACGGGCGGGTCAACCGGGGACGGGGCCAGGGAAGCCGAGAGTGGGTTTCCGGTGCGGCGCCCTTGACCGGGCAACCTCGGCTGCCGTCCACTGTACCGACAAGGGGGTACGGGTAGCCCATGAGGGGGCCCCGGAGGCGGGTCGGGTCCGCAGGTGGAGGCGCCGGACCATGAACGAGCTCACCGATGCCGAAATAGCCGCCCTCCACGAGGCGCTGGACGACGAGTACCGTGCCTGGGCCACCTACGACCAGGTGCTCGCCGACTTCGGGGAAGTGCGGCCGTTCAGCAACATCCGCGAGGCCGAGGCGCGCCATATCGAAGCGCTGCGCACGCTGTTCACGCGCTATGGGCTGCCGGTCCCCGAGAACCCCTGGCCAGGCAGGGTGGACCTGTACGACAGCCTGCGGGACGCGTGCAAGGCGGGCGTGGCCGCGGAGATCGCCAACGGGGCAATGTACGACCGGCTGCTGGAGGCCAGCCGGCGCGACGACATCCTCGCGGTGCTGCGCAACCTCCGGGACGCCTCCCAGCAGCGGCACCTGCCGGCCTTCCGGCGCTGCGCGCAAGGATCGCCCGGGGGGCGGGGCGGCGCGGGGCGCCATCGGGGCGGAAGGGAGCGGGCCTGAGCGGCGCCGCTTCCGGAGGACAGCCGCCGGTTCAGCAACCCCCACAGAAGGGAGTGATCCGTGCCCAAGGCAGAGCCCTTCGAGGCCCACCACCAGCGTTACGAGGCCTGGTTCGGCGAGCACGAAGCCCCTTACATCTCGGAGCTGCTCGCCCTGCGCCCCTTCGTGCCCTGGCGGGGCCGGGGCCTGGAGATCGGCGTGGGCAGCGGCCGCTTCGCCGCCCCGCTGGGCGTGCAGGTGGGGGTGGATCCGTCCCCGGCCATGCTGGCCTACGCCGCCGCGCGGGGCATCGAGCCCGTGGAGGGGGTGGCAGAGGATCTGCCCTTCGCCGCCGGCAGCTTCGACTACGCCCTGGTGGTGACCACCATCTGCTTCGTGGACTCGGCGGCAGCCATGGTGGCGGAGGCCTACCGGGTGCTCCGGCCGGGCGGGCGGCTGGTAATCGGCTTCATCGACCGGGAAAGCGACCTGGGGCAGGAGTATCTGGCCCACCAGGAGGAGAGCGTGTTCTACCGCGAGGCGGTCTTCCACTCCGCCGACGAGGTGGCGCGTCTGCTGGCCGACGCCGGGTTCGCGGTGGGGGAGTGGGCCCAGACCCTCGCCCATCCCCTGCCCGAGACCCGGGAGATCGAGCCCCTGTGGCCGGGGCGGGGGCGCTGCGCCTTCGTGGTGGTGGCGACCGAACGCTAGGGCGGACCAACAGGCTCCGGCTCCGGAAGGCAAAAAAAGGCAGCGGGGCGCGCCCGCTGCCTTTTTTCGTGGGCCTTCGAAGGGCCGGGACGGCGCCCCGGGCCTCAGAGCACGCGCATGTAGGCCACCAGCGCGTCCTTCTCCTCCTGGTCGAGGTCGAGCTGCAGCACCAGGTTGAAGAATTCCACGGTGTCCGCCAGCGTCAGCAGCCGGCCGTCGTGGAGGTACGGGGGCGAGTCCTTGATGCCCCGCAGGGTGAAGTTCTTGATGGGCCCGGTGGCCTGGGTGTAGCGGCCGTTGATCTCGCGGGGCTCGTAGAACCGGTCCACCTCCAGGTCCGACATCTCGTTGTTCATGAAGGTGGGCCCCGAGTGGCAGTCGGCGCACTGGCCCTTGCCCCGGAAGATCTTCTCGCCGAGCAGCTCCTGCTGGGTGGCCTTGTTGGGGTCCAGGTCGCCGTTCGGCTTAAGCTTGGGCGCCGGCGGGAAGTCGAACATGTTCTGCGCCTGGGCCATGGCCGACACCTGGCCGCCGCGGTCGAGGAAATTGATCCCCTTCTTGGCTGCGGTCACGTGGTCGCCGTCGAAGTAGGCGGTGCGCTGCTCGAACTCGGTGAAGTCCTCCACCGAGCGCAGCGAGCGCTTGGAGCCGTGGATCTGCTGGTTGAACATCCCCCGCAGGCTCACGGTGTCGATGCGCAGCCGCGCCTCGTTGGGCCGGGTGTCGGGGTTGAGGTGGAAGGCCGCGTTGGTGTGGCCGTTTACGTGGCAGTCCAGGCAGGAGACCCCCTGGCTCGGCTCCAGAACCTTGCGATCGTGGGTGGCGTTGAACTGCTGCTGCGGGAAGGGGGTGAGCAGCAGCCGCATGCCCTCCAGCTGCACCGGCGTCATTACGCCCTTGAGCTTGTCCTGGAAGTTCTTGAGGGTGATCACCTCGCCATCGGAGACGTCGCCGAGATCCGGCCGGCTGGTGAGGAACAGGGGCGGCGGGTACTCGGGCAGGAAGTGCTCGGGGAGGTCGAACTCCACGTCGAAGCGCTTCAGGTCACGCCCTTCGGCCTTCTCGATGGCGTCGATCTGGTTCTCCGGGAAGACCATGCCCCCGGTCTGGTGCTTGGCGTGGGGCAGCGGCATGAAGCCCTTGGGGAACAGATCCTTCTCCCGGATCTCCTCCGGGCTCATGGCGTTGAGCTCTTCCCAGGAATCGACCCCGTCGGGGAGCTTCACGCGCACCCCCTCCTGTACCGCCTTCCTGCCCCCGGACATCATCACGTCGGAGGGCTGGTCGGACAGGTCGTAGCGCTCTTCCAGGAGCTCCCGCTGGCGCTCCATCACCTTGTCCTTCTCGGCGCGGTCCTTTTCGAGGACCTCCTGGAAGTCCATGTCCTTCACGGGGAAGTAGCTGTCGCCGGAAGGCCGTTGCTGGCCGTCGTTCGCATTGGCCCCGTTGCTGCCCTCCTGGGCGCCCACGCCGGGGAAGACGACGAGCCCCACGGCCCCTAGCAGGCACCCGCCCGCCAGAGTCTTGGTCCAGCCCATGTGGTCACTCCTTTTCGCATTCCGGATCCGCCGCCGGCGGACCCGTGCCGATGTGCAGGGCCGGACCGGGCGCCCGTCCCCTCCTGGCAGGTTTGGCTGGGAAGGAACGTTCATCAACAGGGAGTTGGCAAGAACTTGACGGGAAGGGGACGGCCTACGGGACGGCCGGACACCTGGAGGGACAGGGCTGAATTCGGGGGCGAATTCCGGTAGGCTGCGGGGTCATGTCCCACTGGAAGGAGCCGTGGTGGAGGGGAAGCCCATCCGCGCCCTGGTACTGGCCCACGGCCTGCTGCTGATCCTGGCGGGGTGCGGGGCGCCGCCCATCCAGGCCCCCAGCTACCACGGGCCCGCCCCCGAGCACTACCAAGTCCGACGCGGCGACACCGTCTACAGCATCGCCCAGCGCTTCGGTCTCGACCACGAGGCGGTTCTGGCCTGGAACGATATCCAGGACCCGAGCCGGCTGCGGACGGGGCAGCGCCTGCGGCTAAGGCCGCCGCGGGACGCAAACGTAGGGGACGGTGGGGCGGAGACCAAGGACGGCCCGGTGGCGAGCAAGGCCGCCGTACGGGGCGGGGGAGGCGAGGGAGACGTTGCGAACACGTCCGGATCCTCGTCGACGGCGGCGCCGGGGAATTGGCGATGGCCGCTGGAGGGCCCGATCATCCAGGGCTTCGACGACGACGGCCGGGATCGCAACAAGGGCATCGAGATCGGCGCCCCCGCCGGGACGGAGGTCCGCGCGGCGGCCGACGGCGAGGTGGTCTATTCCGGGGACGGCCTGCGGGGCTACGGCAACCTGGTCATCGTCCGCCATGCCGGCGGCTACATCACCGCCTACGCCTACAACCAGGCCAACGAGGTGGCCGAGGGGGACGAGGTGGCCGCCGGCGATGTGGTGGCCCGGGTGGGAAGCACCGGCTCCGCCAGCGAGTCCTCCCTGCATTTCGAGCTGCGTCGCCGCACCGACGCCATCGACCCCCTGCGGGTCCTGCCGGCCCGGTAGGTCCCGGTCAGCCTTTGCGCTTGAGCACCCAGATCTCCAGCAGGGCCCACTCTTCCCCGGGGTAGTTCTCCTGCTCCAGGGCGGACATCTTGCGGTGGCGGCTGGCCATGCTGCCCACGAACTCGAAGCGGTCCAGAAGCATGCGCTTGGTGGCGTCGGCCGCGTCGAGGGCGAAGGGATTGAGGAAGTTGACCAGCAGGTAGCCTTCCCCGGACCCCGCAGCAAAGGCGTCGAGGACCTTGGCCACCGCATCCGATTCCAGGTAGACGAGGGCCGCGGTGGAGATGAGGATGTCGGCCTCCTGGAGGGCCGTGTCCACCGCCTGCCGGGCCTCGGGGGCGGGGGCGTTGAGGTCCGCCTCGATGGTCTCGTCGTAGATGCCGGCCGACTGACCGTAGACCAGCGCATTGGCGGAGATGTCGATCCCGGTGACCTTGGCCGGGAAGCGGCGCGGCTGGTCGACGGTCTTGCAGGCCTCCTCGTCCCGCCAGTTGTTCCGGATGGCGTCGTAGTCCATGCCGTTGACGGTGGCCAAGGTGGTGTTGCCGAAGCAGCCGGCGAGATCGACGAAGTTCAGCGGCGCGCTATCGCTCGCCTTTTCCTGGGCCCAGGGCAGGATCAGGCGATCGAAGGTCTGCTTATTGAAGTTGTCGGAGACGTACTCCAGCGCGTCCAGGATCCGTTCCTTGTAGGGAACCGGATTCTCGGCGACGTAGATGTCGTCGAAATGCTGCTTCTTCTCGTCGGTCTTCACTTCCGGCTTGCTCATCGACAGTGTTCCTTGGCTGGGGATAGCCGCTTATGATCGGGGTCCCCGGGCCTTCGGGTCAAGGCGCGGGGTCCGGGACCGGGATCCCCCTTTCCCTCAGGGGCATTATCCCCTAGCCTTTCGGGGGTATTCCGGGCATGCATGCTCCGGGCCCCGCTCTGCCCTGCAACCCGTTAGCCGGGATAAGGAGGTTGGGACTTCATGGTGACGGCAACCTTGTTGGGTGGCGGGCTGCTGGCCCCGTTGGTGTACGTGGCCGGCATCCTGTACGCGGCCGCCGCCTATCCCGGCTATCGCCACAGTCGACAGTTCACCAGCGAGCTGGGCACCGAGCCTTCCCCCCGCGCCACCCATTTCAACAACGCCCTGTGCGCCTCGGGGGTGCTCCTCGTGCTCTTCGCCCTGGGGGTGGCCCTGGCTCTCGGCCCGGGCCTGCTGGCCTACCTCATCGCACTGGGGCTGGGGGTGTACGGTGCCACCACAACCGTCATGGGCCGGTATCCCTGCGACCCGGGCTGCCCCGCCACCCCGCGGTCCTTCCCGGGCGTGATGCACGTTCTAGCGGGCCTGCTGGGCTCCCTCGCGCTGGCAATGACCATGCTGATGGTCGCCGTCGCGCTCTGGCCCGACGGGCGGGGCTTCGCCCTCTACTCCCTGATCACGGCCCTTTCGGCCCTCCTCATCCTCCTCGGCATCTGGTTCCGGTACAGCGCCGAGGTGCAGGGGGTAGTGCAGCGCCTCTACTCCGCCGTGACCCTGACCTGGGTGGTGGGCTTGAGCGTGGCGCTGCTGGGCCAGTAATTCCCCTTCCCCTGAGCTCGTTCCCTCCGCCGTGCTGTTGCCCCTCACCCTCGTTCGCCGCTTAGGGATCTGACCGTCCGACGGGAACCTCGCGGCCCTTCCCCGGTTCGGCCGCGGGGAGGATGATGGGATTCGGGGACCGTTCCGTTTCCAACCCTCCGATCGGGAAGTGGTGACCATGGTCGGGCGCAGATGGCTGGTCGGGGCGCTCGCCCTGCTGCTAAGCGCCCTGCTGGCGGGGCCGCCGGGAGCGGCCGCCGGGCAGGGGGCGGAAGAGCGTGGGCGCGTGGACTGGGAGGCCGCGGGCTGGCTCGACGACCTCGCCGCGGCGCGGGCCCGCGCGCGTCAGGTCGGCAAGCCGGTGTTCGTGTACTTCGACGCTGAATGGTGCAGCTGGTGCCACCAGTACGAGGCGGAGACCCTGAGCAGGGCGCGGGTCCAACGCACCCTGCGCGCCGAGACGGTGCCGGTGCGCCTGGACTGGGACGCCCGCCGGGACCTGGTCAACCGCTACGGGGGCCGGGGCCTGCCGTTCAACGTCCTTCTGGCGCCGGACGGGCGGGTCCTGCGCACCTTCACCGGCATCCTGCCGCCGCAGGAGCTCATCGCCCTGGTGCGCGACATCCCGGAGGCCGAGCCGGGTCCGGAGGAGCCGGAAACCACCCCTTCCGGGCTCGGCCGCGCGGGCTACGAGGCGTACCGCTCCGCCTTCCTGGAGCACGTGGAGCGCCTCTACGCCCCGGATGTGGGCACCCTGGCCGGCCGCTACGAGACCGGCACGGGCCTCAAGCGCACCCAGCCCCGTACCTGGATGTGGCTGGAGGGCCGGCCGGGGTGGTCGGAGCGCGCCCGGGAGGCGCGGGCGGTGGAGGTGGAGCGGCTGCTGGATCCGCTTGACGGCGGCTTCTTCTACTACGTGGACCCGCACCGCCCGGAGGCCCACCGCGAGACCGCCAAGCTTCTGGAGCACAACGCCTGGATGGTGGCCTGGCTGGCGGGCTCCGACCGGCATCGGGTGCGCAACGCCGCCTGGTCGGGCTGGTTCTTCCTGCGGATCACCCTGTGGGACGCGGAGAACGGCGGCTTCTGGCGGGCCCGCATCGCCGACGCCGAATACTACGCGCGTCCCGCCTCGGAGCGACTCGCCCGGAGGGCCCCGCCGGTGGACCGGGCCAAGCTGGCGGATGCCAACGCCCAGGCCGCGCTCGCCCTGCTGCGGGCCGGGCGTCGCCTGGAGGATCCGGCCCTGGCCGAGCATGCCCGGGGCGCCCTGGACTACGTGCTGGCGGAGCTGCTCCACGAGGGACGACTGTACCACAGCCTGCGGGACGGCGAGCGGGCCGTGGCGGGGCTGCCGGAGGACCTGTTCTGGGTGCTGATCGCCGGGGACGCCGTGCAGGAGCAGGCGGCCGAGGCGTGGCGGGCCGAGCGGCTGGGGGCCGTGGCCACCTTGGCCGCCCGCTGGCTGGACGAGCGGATGGAGGAGGGCGGGGGGTCGCCGCGCGGCGAGGTGGCCGCCCTGGCGGCCCGTGCCTGCGGCCTGCGCGAGCGGTACCCGGTGCTGCCGGCAGGATGCCGGGAGTGGGCCCTGGAACGCCTGGCCCTGGGCCCCGAGACCCGCCCCGACTGGCTCGTGCCCGGCCTGCGCGCCTGGGAGGCGCGGCTCGGGGAGCGGGACGGAAGGGGCTCTGTGAAGGTACCCTGAACGGGCCGGAAGTCCCTGTCCCGCGCCGAGCGGGGGATCACAGGCCCCGCAGCCGGGGATGGAGGCGGCGGGCCTCCTCCAGGATGCGGTCCGGCTCGGGGCTGAGCGGCCGGTCCACCGCTTCGTCGAGGCGGGAGCGAGCGAGCCGCTCGTCTTCCTCGTCGTCCGCCAGGTCCCACTCCACTCCGGCCAGCAGCGCCCGGCCAGACTCGGGAATCTCCTCGGGCAGGTCGCGCCCGGACAGGATGCCCCAGACTCCCGCCCACCCCCGCGCCAGCAGCAGAGGGTGGTAACCGCCGCCGCCGAGCACCAGCAGGCGGGGGCTGTCGCGGTGGATGCGCTCGACGATCCGCAGGAACTGCTGGGTGCTGATGTCCAATTTGCCCAGCGGGTCGCCGCCGATGATGTCGGTACCCGGCTCCAGCACCACCGCGTCCGGGACGAAGTCCGCCAGGACCCTCGGCCACAGGGCCGTGAACAGATATTCGTAGTCGGCGTCGTGGGTCCCCTTCGGCAGGGGGACGTTCAGGCAGCTTGCCTCGCCCTTGGGACCGCCCTGGTCCGCCAGCCCTCCGCCGGTGAAGGGGAAGGCGTAGCCCGTGTCCATGTGCAGGGAGAGGGTGAAGACCTCCGGGTCGTCGGCGAAGGCCAGCTCCACCCCGTCGCCGTGGTGGGCGTCGATGTCCACGTAGAGAACCCGCAGGCCCTCCTCCCGCAGGCGGTGGATGGCGAGCACGCCGTCGTTGAGAAAGCCGAAGCCGTGGGCGTGGTCCGGTTTGGTATGGTGCATGCCGCCGGTGGGGCTGAAGGCGGTGCGCCCCCGCAGGACCTGCTCGGCGGCCCGGATGCTGCACCCCGTCATCAGGGCCGGCAGGGTGTAGATCTCCGGGAACCAGGGGTTCTCCCGGGTGCCGATGTTGTACAGCTTGCGCGCCGCGCTGCGGACGAAGCCCAGCTCCTCGCTCTCGCGCAGGGCGTCGATGTAGCCCGGGCTGTGGTGACGCAGGAGCCGCTCCGGGGGCGCGGGCAGGGCGGCTAGGTACTCGTCCTCGGTGAAGGCCCCGTAGGCATTGATGAGGTCGAAGGTCAGCGAGGCGCGGGGGATGTCCAGCAGGGGATGGTCGAGGGCGTAGCCGTCGCGGTCGTAGTGCGCGAAGCCGACGTAGACGGCCTCCCTGGAGGCGGGTACGCGGCAAGGGGTCAGGGGTTCCATGGCTTGTTTCCCGGGCTCGCTTTCCTTTCGGGCCGGGAATATACAACGAACCGCCCCCGTCGTGCCGCCGCCGATGCCCCGGTCGGCACGCACCCAATGAACTTTGCGGCTTGTGGAGCAGCGTAGCGATGCACGACACGGACCACACCGGGCCGGTTGCGGAGGAACGGCCCGCGAAACCTTCCGGATCCGCCGCCGGGCCCGGCGACCGGGAAGCCCCGCCGGCGATCGCCGTGTCCCGCCTGAGCAAGACCTACGACTCCGGCTTCCAGGCTCTCCGGGGCATCGATCTGGAGGTCTCCCGGGGGGAGATCTTCGGCCTGCTCGGGCCCAACGGCGCCGGCAAGACCACCCTCATCAGCATCATCTGCGGCCTGGTCAACGCCACCTCGGGCCGGGTGCGGGTGGACGGCTACGACAACGTCGCCGACTACCGGGCGGTGCGGTCGCGGGTGGGCCTGGTGCCCCAGGAGCTGGCCACCGAGTCCTTCGAGACGGTATGGGACACGGTGCGCTTCAGCCGCGGCCTGTTCGGCCGGCCGCCGGATGCCGCCCACCTCGAGAAGGTGCTGCGGGACCTGGCGCTGTGGGAAAAGCGGGACAGCAAGATCATGTCCCTGTCGGGGGGCATGAAGCGCCGCCTGCTGATCGCCAAGGCGCTGGCCCATGAGCCCCGGATCCTGTTCCTCGACGAGCCCACCGCCGGGGTGGACGTGGACCTCCGCCACGACATGTGGGAGGTGGTGCGCGTGCTGCGGGAGAGCGGGGTCACCGTGGTCCTCACCACGCACTACATCGAGGAGGCCGAGGAGATGGCCGACCGGGTGGGGGTGATCAACAACGGTGAGCTGGTGGTGGTGGAGGAAAAGGCCGAGCTGATGCGCAAGCTGGGCGGTAAACGCCTCACCCTGCACCTGCGCGAGCCCCTGGCGGAGATCCCTCCGGGGCTGGAGCATCGGCGGCTGGAGCTGGGCGCAGACGGCTTCGAGCTCACCTATACCTACGACGCCGATGGCCGGGAAGAGGGTGTGGCGGAGCTCCTCACCGAGCTTGGCGAGGCCGGCATCCATTTCGCCGACCTCCACACGGAGCAGCGCTCCCTGGAGGACATCTTCGTCAGCCTGGTCCGGGAGGGACGATGAGCATCAACCTGTACGCGGTGCGCGCCATATACGGGTACGAGATGGCGCGCACGGGGCGCACCCTGCTGCAGAGCATCCTCTCGCCGGTGATCTCCACCTCCCTGTACTTCGTGGTGTTCGGCGCCGCCATCGGCTCGCGCATCGAGGAGGTGGAAGGGGTGGCCTACGGCTCCTTCATCGTGCCCGGGCTGATCATGCTCATGCTGTTAACGCAGAGCGTGTCCAACGCCTCCTTCGCCATCTTCTTCCCGCGGTTCACGGGCACCATTTACGAGATCCTCTCGGCACCGGTATCGGCCTTCGAGATCGTCCTGGGCTACGTGGGTGCGGCGGCCACCAAGTCGGTGATCCTGGGGCTCCTCATCCTGGGGACGGCGTCCCTGTTCGTGCCCCTGGAGATCGCCCATCCGGTATGGATGCTGGCCTTCCTGGTGCTGACGGCGCTCTCCTTCAGCCTGTTCGGCTTTATCATCGGCATCTGGGCCGACAACTTCGAGAAGCTGCAGCTGGTGCCGCTGCTGGTGCTCACTCCGCTAACCTTCCTCGGCGGCACCTTCTACTCCATCGACATGCTGCCGCCCTTTTGGCAGACGGTGACCCTGTTCAACCCGGTGGTCTACCTGGTGAGCGGCTTCCGTTGGAGCTTCTTCGGCCTGGCGGACGTGCACGTGGCCGTCAGCCTCGGCATGGTGCTGCTCTTCCTGGCGCTGTGCCTGGCGGCGGTGTGGTGGATCTTCCGCACCGGCTACCGGCTCAAGACCTGAGCGCCGGCCGGGCCGGGGCTTTGGTCCGGCCGGCGGCATCCCCACATAAGCAAAGACCAAGGAGCGCATCCATGGCACAGAACGTCTTGATCACGGGGGCCAACCGCGGCATCGGCCTGGAGCTGGCCCGGCAATGGCACCAGCGGGGCGACCAGGTGATCGCCGTCTGCCGCCAGCCCTCCGAGGAGCTGCAGGGGCTGGGGGTGCGGATCATCGACGGCATCGACGTCACCCGGGGCGAGGAGGTGCAGCGCATGGCCGAGGCCCTCGGCGACGAGCGCATCGACCTGCTCTACAACAACGCCGGCATACTGCTCGACGAGAGCCTCGAGAACATGAACTTCGCTACCATGGAGCAGCAGTTCGAGGTGAACACCCTCGGCCCGCTGCACGTCACCCACGCCGTGCTGGGCAACATGGGCGAGGGCGCCAAGATCGGCCTGATGACCTCCCGCATGGGCTCCATCGCCGACAACGACTCCGGCGGCCGGTACGGCTACCGCATGAGCAAGGCGGCCCTGAACGCCGCCGGTAAGTCCCTGTCCGTGGACCTCAAGCCGCGCGGCATCGCCGTGGCCATCCTGCACCCGGGCTACGTGCGCACCGAGATGACCCAGGGCCGTGGCCACATCACCCCCGACGAGGCGGCCGAGCGGCTGGTCCAGCGCATGGACGAGCTGAACCTGGAGAACACGGGAACCTTCTGGCACTCCGACGGCTCCGTGCTCCCCTGGTAGGGGGTCAGGCCCGCGGTTCGGCCTCCGGATCGGCCCCCGTACCCTGGAAGCACTTCAGCCGTGGGGTTCGGGGCGCCGCGGAGCGCGGCGGGCACGGTGGCCGCCCGACAGCTCGGGCGGGATTTCGATGCGGTGCTCCTCCCCCTCCTGCCAGAAGGTGACCTCGGCCCGCTCCCCGGAGGGTGTTTCCCGCAGGAGGGCCCGGAAATGGGCGGGCCCCCGCGGCGTCTCGCCGTTGATGGCGGTGATCAGCGCGCCCGGGCGGAGGCCGGCGTGGTGGGCCGGACCGATGGCCGCACTGACCACCACCCCCTTCCGGTCGGGGAGCTCCAGGGCCCGCCGCAGCTCCTCGGTCAGGGGGTTGACGGTGATGCCGGCCGCCCGGGCGATCCGCTCCTCCATGCCGCGGTACTCCACCTCCCGGGCCGCCTCCAGCACCTTGGGGGCGGCCAGGATGGGGACCCCGGCGCGCAGGGCGAGGGCCAGCGCGTCGCTGGGCCGGCTGTCCACGCGCACGGGCGCCTCCCGCCCGGCCACGGCGAGCTCGAGCATGCCGTAGAAGGCGCCGTCCCGGACGTCGTCCACGTAGATTCGCCGCAGCTCGGCCTCCAGGGCGCCCAGGGTGTCGCGCAGGAGGTCGTGGGTCATGGGGCGGGACGGCTCCACCTCCTGGAGGGCCATGGCGATGGCCTGCGCCTGTCCGGCATCCACGAAGATGGGGACGGCCTTCCCCGCGCCCGGCCGGCGCAGCAGCACCGCCGGAGCGCCCGCGGGCGTGACTCCCACGCCGACCGCCTCCACCTCCACGAAGCGGTCCTCGTCGGCGGCCAGCTCCCGGGCCGCGGCGGTGTGATTCGCCGCAAGGAGGAGGGCGGCCCCCAGAAGAAGTCCCCAGAGCCCAGGGCGGACGGTAAGCTTGCCTCGATGAGCCATCCCCTGTCCTCCCTGACGGTTGGCGGGGAAGTGTCCGGAAAGCCGACCCGGAATTTCCGAGTTTTTTCCTAGACTGATTTTCACAGAAGGATGCGGGTCCGCCCGTGTCCCTTTCCCACGTCCCGGCTACTTTCCGAATCATGATTACCTTCCGCTAGCGGGCCACCAATCCGGACGATCCCGTGGAGCTGCCAGGCGATGAGGGGCCGCCTAGGCCCTTGCAGCGCGCCTTGCAGGGTGAGTCCGGAGTGGTTCGGGGCGAGGACCACCGGGGGCGGGAGGTGATCGCCGCCTACCAGCCCCTGCCCCGCATGGCCGGGGCGGGGATGCTGCGGGCGGACGTGGCGGCCTTCCGGGCCTTGGCGAGCTCCAAGGCGGAGGGGCTGGGCCTGGGCCTGCGGACCAGCCTGTCCATCGTCGAGGCCCATAGCGGGCGGATGTGGGTGGAGACCAACGAGTGGGGCGGGGCCACCTTCCGCTTCACCCTCCCCTTCGCGCGGTCGGAGGCTGACGAGTCGCGGGAGGGAGGCGAGGCGGAATAGCCGGGCGGGTCCGGGGTCAGTCGTCGTCCCGGGCCACCCGGACCTCCAGCGGCCCGCCGTCCGGGGGCCAGGAGACGGTGAACTCGATGGGGGCGCAGCACACCGGGCAGTCCTCCACGTAGGCGGCGTCCCGGGTGCCCGTGTCCACCAGGGTGGCGAAGACCTCGCCACAGTAGGGGCACTCCACCTCGACCTCCGGCAGCGGGTCGCCGTCCATGGCGTCCCGGCTCACTCGGCCGGCCGCAGCCGCACCAGGCGGCCGTCGGCGTGGTCGGTGAGGAGGTAGAGGAAGCCGTCGGGGCCCGTGGCGACGGCGCGCACTCGCCAGCCCCGGTCGTCGAGCAGGCGGCGTTCCCGGACCACCTCCTGGCCGTCCAGCTCCAGGTGGGCCAAGTGGGTCAGGGCCAGGGCACCGACGAACAGGTCGCCCCGCCATTCGGGGAAGCGGTCGCCGGAGTAGAAGGCCATGCCCGAGGGCGCGATGGAGGGGACCCAGTAGTGGATGGGCTGCACGGTGCCGGGCAGGCGGTCCGGGCCGATCTCCGGGCCGGAGTACTCGCGCCCGTAGGTGGTCTTGGGCCAGCCGAAGTTGCCCCCCGGCTCGGGGATGTTGATCTCGTCCCCCCCGCGGGGGCCGTGCTCGTGGATCCACACCTCCGCCGTCTCCGGATGCAGGGCGGCGCCCTGGGGATTGCGGTGGCCGTAGCTGTAGATGGCGTCGCGGGCGTCGGCGCGGTCCACGAAGGGATTGTCCTCCGGCACCGCGCCGTCCTCGTTGAGGCGCAGCACCGAGCCGTTGTGGTCGCCGAGGTCCTGGGCGCGGTCCCGCTCGCCGCGCTCGCCCACGGTCACGAACAGGTGGCCGTCGCCGTCGAAGACGATCCGCGAGCCGAAGTGCATGGAGCTGGCCACGCAGGGCTCGGCCACGAACAGGGTCTCGAAGTCCGTTAGCCGGTCGCCCTCCAGGCGGCCGCGGCCCAGGTGGGTGGCGTTGCCGGGGCCGCACTCCCCGGACCAGGTGAGGTAGACCCAGCGGTTGTCGCCGAAATCGGGGTGCAGGGCCACGTCGAGCAGCCCCCCCTGGTTGCCGGCGTCCACCGGGGGCACGCCCGCCAGGGCCCGCCGGTCGCCGCTGTCCGGGTCCAGGCGCAGCAGGGTGCCGGAGCGCTCGGTCACCAGGAGGTCGCCGTCGGGCAGGAAGGCCAGGGCCCAGGGGTGATCGAGCCCCCTGGTTACGGTCTCCACCTCGATGCCGGCCTCGGCGTCGGAGACCGCCTCCGCCTCTCCCTGGGCGTGGGCGACGGGCGTGAGCAGGGCGGCGGCCAGCAGGGCGAGGATCCCGGCCCGCGGCTGCTTGGGGCTGTTCATCGCGGCGCTCCCGGACGTGACAAAGGACAGGCCTTCACTGTACTGCTTCCCGGCCCGGCTCCGGAACCGGGAGCCGCTTGGGCCCGGCGTTCCCGTGCGGTTAGACTGACCCTCCCGCCCCGCCCGACCCTGCTCCCCGGCCGGGTCCGGAAGCCGGAGCGACAAGCACAGGAGTCCCCCGCGTGACCGCCTTCTCCATTCTCGATCTCGCCCCCATCCGGCAGGGCGGCGACGCCGCCGCGGCCTTCGGGCACACCCGCGAGCTGGCCCGCCACGCCGAGGCCTGGGGCTACCGGCGCTTCTGGCTGGCGGAGCACCACAACATGACCGGCATCGGCAGCTCCGCCACCGCCGTGCTCATCGGGCACGTGGCCGAGGCCACGGAGACCATCCGCGTGGGCTCGGGGGGGGTCATGCTGCCCAACCACGCGCCGCTGGTGGTGGCCGAGCAGTTCGGCACCCTGGAGGCCCTCCATCCGGGCCGCATCGACCTGGGGGTGGGCCGGGCCCCCGGCACCGACGGGCGCACCGTGCGCGCCCTGCGCCGTCAGGACCCGGACGCCGCCGAGCGCTTCCCCCAGGACCTGGAGGAGCTTCGGTCCTACTTCCGCCCGGCGGAGCGGGGACAGGCCGTGCAGGCGGTGCCCGGCGCGGGCCTGGATATCCCCGTCTGGATCCTGGGCTCCAGCCCCAGCAGCGCCGATCTGGCCGCCCGGCTGGGGCTGCCCTACGCCTTCGCCTCCCACTTCGCCCCGTACCAGCTCATGGAGGCCCTGGACCTCTACCGCAGCCGGTTCGAGCCCTCGGAGCACCTGGGGCGGCCCTATGTCATGCTCGGCATGAACGTGGCCGCCGCCGACACGGACGCCGAGGCGCGGCGACAGTTCACCTCCCTCCAGCAGCAGTTCCTGTCCATGGTGCGGGGCCGCACGCCCCGGCCCCTGCCGCCGCCGGTGGCGGATCTGGAGGAGGTGGCCACCCCGGGGGAGCGCGAGCGCATCGCGCCCATGCTGTGGGCCTCGGCCGTGGGTGCCCCGGAGACGGTGGAGCGCGAGGTTCGCGGGTTCCTGGAGCGCACCGGCGCCGACGAGATCATGGCGACCACCCAGATGTACGAGCAGGCGGCCACCCTGCGCTCCTTCGAGCTGCTGGCCGGGGTGCGGGAGCGCCTCGCCGGCGGGGTGTAGGCGGCCCGCCCGGACTCAGTCGAGGCGGATGCGGGCGTAGCCGCGCTGGGCGTAGGCCGCAGCGGTGAGGAAGGTGTTGCCCACCTCCACCACCGGCTCCACCAGGTCCTCCTGGGAAAGCTCCACCCGTCGGGTGGCCAGGGAGCAGGCCTCGATCCGCGTCACGCCCTCGAGCCGGGCCAGCTCCACCAGCTTCCGCTGGACCTGCCGGACCGCCGGCTCCTCGGCCAGCTCCACGCGGTCCAGGTCCTCCGCCAGCAGGCGCACCGCCCCGCTGCGGAAGGCCAGCAGCATGCGCGGCTCCACGCCCTGGCGCTCCAGGTCCCGGTAGGTCTGCTCCACCACCTTCAGCCGGGACAGCAGCCGTCCGGGATCGTCCAGGGTCACGTCCCACAGGATGCGGCCCTCCTCGATCCCTTGCAGGGAGCGGGCGTCGTCGGGGCGCTCCGCCGCAATGGCCGGAAAAGCGGCGGGGAGCAGCAGGAGCAGCGCAAAAAGCAAATTCCGCATGGGGATCCTCCCTTGCCGGGGGCGATTGGCCCCTTCAGTCCTGCACCATGTTGCGCAGGACGTGGCGGTATTCCCGGATGCGCCGCACATAGCGCACGGGCTCGGTGCCGCGGGCGTAGCCGTATTTCAGGTTCCGGTAGTACTTCCGGTCCGCCAGCAGGGGCAGCACCTCCTTCATGTCGCGCCAGTGGTGGGGGCTCTTGTCGAGCTGGCGCGCCAACCGCTGGGCGTCGTGGAGGTGGGCCCGGCCCACGTTGTAGGCGGCCAGGGCCAGCCAGGTCCGGTCCGGCTCGGTGACCTCCTCGCTGAACCGTGTCTTCATCCGGGCCAGGTACTTGGCGCCCCCGAAGATGCTCTGCCGGGGGTCGAGGCGGTCTTCCACGCCCAGGGCCTGCGCGGTCCGGCGGGTCAGCATCATGATGCCGCGGACGCCGGTGGGGCTGCGGGCGTCGGGCCGCCAGTGGGACTCCTGGTAGCCCTGGGCGGCGATGAGCGTGTAGGGCAGGTCGTGCTTCTCGGCGGCCTGGCGGAAATAGGAGCGGTACTGGGGGAACCGCTGGTCGATGCGCCGGATGAAGGCGCGGGTGTCCACGTAGTCGAAGACCTCGAAGAAGCCGTAGTACTTCTCGTGGACCTGGTCCAGCCGGCCCTCGGCGCGGAATTTCGCCAGCCAGCCCGCCACCGCCCCCTCCAGCTCCGCGCTGGAGGCGGGCAGGGCCCAGGCGATGGGCTGTTCGCGGGAGAGGTTGAAAGGTGCGATCAGCTCGGGGTAGTAGCGGCGGTTGATGTCGACGATGGTGGAATCGGCCACCGTGCAGTCGATTGCCCGCTTCCAGACCTCGTGGAGGAGGCGCTCGGTATTCAGCTCTTCCGACTCCCGCCAGCTCAGCTCGGGATAATCCTTCTCCCGGAGGCCGCGCAGGCGTGCCACGTAGCTGCTGTTTGCCACCACCGTGAGATCCAGGTCGGTGAGGTCGGCCACGTCCTGCGGGCGGGCGGTGTCCCGCCGGCAGACCACCTGCTGGGTGACGCGGTTGTAGGCGGGGCCGAAGCGGAACCGCTCCTTGCGGGCGTCGGTGGGCGTCAGGCCGGCGGCGGCCAGGTCGCCCTCGCCGTCCTCCAGGGCGGACAGGATGGCGCCCAGACCGGGCAGCACCTCGAACTCCGCCTCCACCCCGAGGTGATCGGCGAAGGCCCGCGCCATCTCGTACTCGGGGCCCCGGGGCTCCTCGTCCCGGCCGATGTACCAGGTGGTGGGGGCGTTCCGGGTGAGGACTATTAGCTTCCCGGACTCCTTGATCTCGTCCAGGGTGCGCGGCTCCTTCTGGTCCGGATTGGTGGGGCCGCTGTCGCAGCCGGAAAGCGGGGCGAGGGCCGCGAGCAGCAGGAGGAGGGAAGGTCGGAAGGGCATGGTCGGTCCTGGGGGTGTGGGGGGATCGGGAACCGGCTGGAAGGGTAGCCCAAAACGTCCTGTTTTCAAACGGTTTGTCGGCATTTGTTGGGCCCGGGATCGGTCCCTGACCGGGCTGCGGGGTAAGCCAGGGAGAGACGCGATGGCCATCGTGGCGGGGGTGGACGGCTGCCCGGGGGGCTGGCTGTGCCTGTGGGGGGATCCGGAGCGGGGGGCGCTGTCGGCCGGGATCCTGGAGCGGCTGGAGGACCTGCTGGGCCTGGAGCCCCGCCCCGTCGCGGTGGGGGTGGATGTCCCCATCGGCCTGCCGGAGCGCGGCGTCCGGGCCTGCGACCGGGAGGCGCGGCGGCTGCTCGGCCGCCCCCGGGCAAGCAGCGTCTTTCCGGCTCCCCTCCGGCCCATGCTGGCGGCGGACAGCTACCGCGAGGCTTGCCGGATCGGGGAGGGGAAGGACGGTCGCCGCCTGTCCCGGCAGGCCTGGAACATCCTGCCCAAGGTCCGGGAGATGGACGCCTTTCTCGCGGCGGACCCCTCCCGTGCGGAGTGGGTCCATGAGGTCCACCCGGAGACGAGCTTCGCCGTATGGAACGGCGGCGTGCCCATGGCCCACAACAAGAAGACGGCCGCGGGGGCCGCGGAGCGAAACCTGCTGGCAGAGGGCTGGCTCGGCACCGCCTGGCCGTACGCCCGGTCCGGGCTCCCCGCCTCCGGATACGCCCGCGACGACCTCCTGGACGCCGTCGCCGCGCTCTGGAGCGCCCGGCGCATCGCTGTCGGCGAGGCCCTGCGCCGGCCCCCGGAGCCGGAGCGGGACGCACGCGGGCTGGCCATGGAGATCCGGGCCTGAGCCCCCAGGGCGGCGCCTACCAGTTCGGCGTCAGCCGGCAAGCGCTACGGAGTGGGCCAGCTGGCTGCCCGCTGGCAGCGGCCCTCCCCGCGGAAGCAGGAGGAACCCCCGACCCATTGGGGCGGGCCGGGGGTTGGAGGTGGCCCCATTGCAGCCCCGCCCCCCCGGGCCGAGCATGGGGTTGGGCGGGGCTCAAGCGTTGGGTGCGGAGGTCCCGGTGCCGTAGCGGAGCGGACCATGACCGCGGAAGTGATCGGGCTCTACCCGGAGGCCAGCTTCTGCTAGATTCGGTCCTTTTCCGGCCAAGGGCCACTAGACCACTAGTAGAGCCGCTCCATGCGATTCGCCCCCGGCGTCACCCTAGAACGCCATCCCCGCTGGAACGCCCTGGCCTTCGACCGGCCCTGCCCGGTGCTCTCCTCCGCACCGGTGGGCGGCGGCGACCGCCTGGTCCGGCGCATCGTCAACCTGTGCGTCCACGGCGACGGCTGCCTCGATGCCTGCGCGGACCCGGAGGCAACCTTCGCGGGATTGGCGGCCGAGCAGGGCTGGGGCGGGGCACTCACCGGGCTGATGACCGCCGTGTCCGCGCAGGATCTGGGCGTGGGTCACGCCCCGCTGCGGGACCCGCTATGGTCGGTGCTGGCCACGGCGGGCACCAGCAATGCCCATCGTGCCGGCGAGCCGGCCCCCGTCCACCCGGGCGCGGGCACTATCAACATCATCGCGGTAACCGGGCAGGGGCTTACCGCCGCCGCACGGGCGGAGGCGCTGGCCCTGGTGGCGGAGGCCAAGGCCGGGCTGCTCGCCGACCTGGGGCGGACCGTGCCGGGCTCCGGCCGAATCGCCACTGGCACGGGCACGGATGCGGTGGCCATCGCCTCCGAGGGCGGCGCCGATACGCCCTATTCCGGTTACCACACTGAATCGGGACAGGCCCTGGTGGCGGCGGTCCGGGAGGCCGTCGGCGCCTCCCTGGCACTGAGCGGGGAAAGGGGAGCGGAACCCGAGGAGACCTGATCAATCCGACCCTCATGGGGGCGGGTGCCCTCCTGGGACCGCTTAGGGGGCTTCCGGCTCCTTGGACGGTCACCGAAACGTTCGCTCGGACTCCCAAAACGAATCCGGGATGCGGGGTAAGCCCGGAGGGCGACTGATGGGATGCCCGAAGGGCAGGGACCCCTTGGGGCCTGGAGGGCTTGCCCCGCATCCCGGGCCCCGTGGGCCCTTCCGGCCGGATAAAGATGCTTCCTAACGGAGGAGATCGAGGCATCATGCCGTATCTCGCGGGCCTGTTGGCCCTGCTCGGCGGGCTTGGTGGGATCTTCCTGGTGGGAGTCCACCTCGCCTTCCGCGTCCCACCGCGCCGGGAGACGGGCACCCCGGCTGCTTACGGGCTTTCCTTCCGGGAGGTGCGGATCCCCACGGTCCGGCGGCGACAACTGTTCGCCTGGTGGCTGCCCGGCCGGGCCTCCGCCCCCACCGTGATCATCCTTCACGGCTGGGGCGCCAACGCCGAGCTCATGCTGCCCCTGGCGGCGCCCTTCGCGGCGGCGGGCCTCAACGTGCTCCTGCTGGACGCCCGCGGCCACGGCCGTAGCGACCGCGACACCTTCGCCTCCATGCCGCGTTTCGCCGAGGACGCCGGGGCCGCCGTGGATTGGGTCAAGGCGCAAGAGGGCGGATCGCGAGGCGGAATCGTCCTGGTCGGCCACTCGGTGGGGGCGGGGGCGGTGCTGCTGGAGGCGGGGCGGCGCCGGGATGTGGGCGCCGTCATCAGCATCGCCGCTTTCGCTCATCCGCGGTGGATGATGAGCCGCTACCTGCGGGGCTTCCGCCTGCCGGGCGCCGTGGACCGGCTGGTGCAGGCCTACGTCCAGTGGCTTATCGGCCACCGCTTCGCGGACATCGCCCCGCTGCGTACCGTATGCCTGGTCCACTGCCCGCTGCTGCTGGTGCATGGCGAGGCAGACGCCACCGTACCCATCACCGATGGGGAGCGTCTGGCTTCCGTGTCCGGTGCCAGACTGCTCCGTATCCCAGGGGCCGGTCATGGTTCGGTGGAGGAGGTAGAGGGGTACGGCGAGGGGCTGATCTCCTGGCTGCGGGACTCGCTACCTTGTGGGGTTTCTGCCGATAAGTGCGGGACGGGAGGTTCCGACTGAAACAGGTTCTGGTTGCGGAGCCAGCCAAGTAGGGGCTTTCCGGTTTGTCCCCGTTCTGCGCTAGGATGAACCCACACCCCCGGGAAACCGGAACATCCATGGTACGTACCATCGCATCTTCCCCAGGCCAGCCTATTCCGGAGCGTGTGCAGGAAGTGGCCCTGCTCGCCGCCGCCGCGGTGCGCGAAGAGCTGGGCCCCGGGGCCCGTGTGGTGTGGTTCGGGTCCTGGCCAAGGGGCCAGGCCCGGCCGCGTTCGGATCTCGACCTGGGGGTGGAACGGGATCCTGCCATTTCCCCGGGGGAGCTGGCGAAAGCCAGGGAGCGGCTGGAGGACCTTCCCACCCTTTATTCGGTGGATCTGGTGGACTTGGGTGAAGCAGGCCCCACCCTGCGGGAAGAGGTCGAACGCGAGGGGATGGCCTTATGACCGCGCGGTGGGAAAGCCTGAACAAGGCAGTGGCCCGTTTCGCGGAGGCGCTGGATGCTCCGGAAACGGCCATGAACCGTGATGCCACCATCCAGCGCTTCGAGTTCTGCTTCGAATTGGCCTGGAAGGTGATCCAGGAAACGGCGCGCGGCCAAGGCCTTTCCTGCCAGTCCCCCAAGAGCTGTCTTCGCTTGGCCTTCCAGCAGGGATGGCTGGATGACGAGGAGCGGTGGCTGGCGATGCTGGAGGATCGGAATCGAACCAGTCATACCTACGACGAGGCCTTCGCTCATCAGCTTTACGGCAGGCTCGGCGCCTACCTCGAGCCTTTGCAGCACCTGACCGCCCGGCTTCGGGAGCCGGAGAGCTGAGAACAACCTTTCCCACCGGCATGCTGCATATATCCAACCAGGTCCAGATCCCCGATAGCGAGATCGAGCTCCATTACGTCCGGGCCCAGGGGGCCGGGGGCCAGAACGTGGACAAGGTGGCGACCGCCGTCCACCTGCGCTTCGACATCCGTGCCTCCTCCCTGCCCGAGCGCTACCGGGAGCGCCTGCTGGCCATGAACGACAACCGCATCACACGGGACGGTGTGGTGGTCATCAAGGCGCAGAGCTACCGCTCCCAGGAACAGAACCGCGCGGATGCCCTCGGCCGCCTCCAGGAGCTCATCCGCAGCGCCGGACACACCCCCAAGAAACGGCGGCCCACCCGGCCGAGCCGCGCCTCCCAGCGCAAGCGCAAGGAGGCCAAAAAGCAGCACAAGCAGAAGAAGGCCCTGCGCAAGAAGGTCTTCTGAATGGAGGGTCTGCGGAGAACCAGGTGAGCAACGCTAGCGATCCCCGCAGGGCGGGTCGAAAAACAGGTGGGGAGGATGCGGTGGCGGAGAGGGGTTGCCCGCTGTGCGGAGCGGAAGGGGCGGAGGACTACCACGCTGACGCTTGGCGGACCTACCTGTGCTGCGAGGTATGCGGCTTCGTCTTCGTCCCGCCCTCTCACCACCTTTCCCCCGAGGCGGAGCGCGCCGAGTACGACCGCCACGACAACGCCGTGGACGATCCCGGCTACCGGCGCTTCTTGGAACGGCTCGCGGCGCCCCTGCGTGAGCGGGTGCCGGTCCCCGCCACCGGCCTGGATTTCGGCTGCGGCCCGGGGCCGGCGTTGGCGGCCATGCTCCGCGAGGCGGGCTACGAGGTGGCGGTCTACGACCCCTTCTACGCCCCCGACCCCTCCGTTTTGCGCCCCGGCCTGGACTTCATCACCGCCACCGAGGTGGTGGAGCATCTGGCCCGGCCCGGCGCCGAGCTGCGCAGGCTGGCGGGGCTTCTGCGCCCCGGGGGCTGGCTGGGCATCATGACCAAGCTGGTGCTTGACCGCGAGCGTTTCGCCACCTGGCACTACATCCGCGATCCCACCCACATCGGCTTCTTCTCCCGGACCAGTTTCCGGTGGTGGGCCGAGCGCGAGGGCCTGGAGCTGCAATTCGCGGGTGACGACGTCATCTTCTTGCAACGGCCCAACCCTATCCGGAAATGAACAAGGCCCCCTGGCGCGCCAGGGGGCCTTTTGGTGTTGTGGCGGGTCGGCGGTTCAGCCGTCGCCGAACGTCTCCTCCACGTGGGTCGTGAACTCCCCAGCGTCCTTGTACCCGGCGATGCGTGCGGACTGGATCTCCTCGCCGTCGGGGCCGAAGAACATGATGGCGGGCGGGCCGATGATGTTGAAGCGGCGCTGCAGCTCCTTGTGGGCGCCGCTCTGCTCGG
>NZ_LJCP01000004.1 GCF_001399755.1 Thiohalorhabdus denitrificans
CCGGGTGGAGCGGGACTTCCAGGCCGAGGCACCGGATACGCTCTGGGTCTCGGACATCACCTATGTACCCACGGACGCCGGTTTTCTGTACCTGGCCGTGGTGCTCGATGTCTTCAGCCGCGGGGTGGTCGGCTGGTCGATGGCCGGCCACATGCGCACCGAGCTGGTACTAAACGCCCTGGATATGGCGATTCAGAGTCGCCAGCCGGAGTCGGTAATTCATCATTCGGACCAGGGCTGCCAGTACACGTCGCTGGCGTTCGGCCAGCGCTGCCAGGAGGCCGGCGTGGCCCAATCCATGGGCTCAGTCGGTGATTGCTACGACAACGCCCTGGCCGAGAGCTTTTTCGCTACCCTCGAATGCGAATTGATCGACCGCCAGTGCTTCGGAAACCATGCGGAGGCCAAGCGGGCGATCTTCGAATTCATCGAGGGCTGGTACAACCCGAGTCGCCGCCATTCCGCCCTCGGGCAGCAGGCCCCGAAGGCCTATGAAGCGGCCTGGCGGGATGCCGCGTAAACCAAACTGTTACCTGTCCACTGAAACGGGGCAACTCCACTACGCGCCAAAGGCGGGCTTGTATTACGCGGACTCAGAGGGGCAGATGCAGCCGATGCCTCCTGGCGTTTACAACGTTCAGTCGGACGGCCAAGTCCGGAATGGCGTCGACTGGGAGCCAATGCTGAAGCAGGTGAAGTGGGAAGACGTGACTGACCTCATCGAGAATTGGCAGAACCGCGGAAGTAGGGAGCGCCGCTGGGACCTTGTCGGAATGTACGCGGTGGTCACACTGGTCATCGTGTCTGCAGCGCTACTTGGATGGCAGGGAGTTATAGGCGGTCAGGCCATCGCTGGATTTTTCGGTGCGGCAATTGGTTATCTTCTTTCCCGTGCTTCAGCCGGCGGGGACGGTTAGGGCCAACACTAAAGGACGCCCAGCTAAGTCGCCCAGCTAAGTATCTATGGGACACCCACTTTCCTACTCTTCCTACCCCAACCGGCTATAGGACACCCACTGCCTTCCAGCCTGGCAGGAGGGCATGAGGTTAGGGACACCCACTTTGATTGTTAAAGATCGATCAGCTAAGGAACACCCACTTTGCTCGTCCGTTTAGATGCTCTCCAGGTTAAGGAACCATGATAGCTTGACTCCTCACATTCTCCCTTCTAGGAATGAGGACCTATGGGGTACACATTTTGGTCCACAGCCCCGCTTCCTCCGCCCCGTTGCCCGCCTCTAGCGCTTTGCCTAGTTTTGCCTTGAAGGTAGTCGGCAGGCGGTGATGAGCAATAACATACATGTTGTTGTGCTGGTCGATGGGGAGCGGCCGGCGGTTGATCTCCCCTGCTAAATTAGGTATTTGTCTGCCGAATTTGCAGTAGGGCTCAAAAGGGGAAAACGAACTATGAAATGGTTTGCGGCACTTATTATTTTTTTTCCATGCATAACACTTGCTGACACGTTCCTATGTGTAGCAGAAGCAGGAGCTGTGGTTGAGGATGGTGATGGCGCTCCGGCTATCGCAAGTGTAGCGGATGTATCTGGTAAGAAGTATATTCTTACGAAAGACAGCGGTAGCTGGGTCGTTAAGGAAATCGGTAAGGAGTACGTATTATTCAATCAATGTACGGAACCTTATCCTCCTGGTGCTCCTTATTTTTGTGATCATTCCGATGGGTATGGAGGCGTTTTTATTAGAAATGGAAGGGGGAGATTTTCAATTACGTTGATTACAAAGAAGGGTGGTCGGGACCTGTTGGTTGCTGCCAAGGGCCGGTGCAGCAAGATCGGAGCGATGGAGCAATAGCTAAGGGACACCCACCTTGTTTGGCTGGTGTTTTCACCACGCTTTAATTATAGGACACCCACTTTGATTGCCCTCCGGAAGCCTCCCTGGTAAGTTCTCAATATGTTCTTATCAGGAGGGCTTCCCCATGACCCAGCCCCGCTCAGGTCTATGGGACACCCACTTTCCTATTTTCATATGGGATGAAGTTGGAGAACCCCCTTTGAGATAGGTAAAGGACACCCGCTTTGATGCACGTTTCTGTATCTAAGGGGACAGCCACTTTAATTGACTTAATTCTTGGCGGCTTTAGCTTGTGTGGTGCCCTCTATCCTCTTGCCCCTTCCGGACCTTGTCATCCGTCCCCCTTCCCGGCAGTATCCTTCCAAGCGCTTAAGGTATTGTTTCCTGGTGGAGTACGGGGGGAAGTATGTTCGCAGGCGTCACCAATGGCCTGGAGCTTATCCGGGAATCCTTGAAGGCCTTCCGCCGGTATCCCAGCCTGCTCTTGCCCCTCCTCGGCTGTTGGGCTGTCTACGCCCCGGTCATCGTCTATTTCCATTTCCTCTTTCCGTGGGATGCCTATCCCGGTGGCCAGCAGCTGCTGGTACTGCTCGGTATCATCCTGCTTTTCTCCTTCCTCCTCTCCGCCTCCTGCCTGTTCCTGCTAGAGCGCATTCGGGAGATCGAGACCGCCGAAAGCATGGGATGGGCCCGGTCGATGTATGGCGTGGCCGCTAACCTGCTCCGCGCCCTGCCGATTACCCTTACCTGGGCGGTGATCTGGTTTGTCATCACCGTAATCGAGATGCTGTTGCGTCGTGGTCATGGCGGCGAAGACGAGGAAGGGGAGGGTGGCCCGGAAATGGATACGGAGATGACGGCCGAGAACGTCGCCGAGGTGCTCGGGGGTTTCGGAGACATGTCGTTCAGCGGTGCCTTTTTCGGGGCCCTGAAAAAAGGGGTGCGAATGCTCGCCTTTCTCATCCTGCCGGCCGTTGCCTGGGAAAAGCGGGGCACCATGGCGGCCTATAAGAAGGGGCTGGGCGTGGCCACTGCACAAAAATCGGAGTTCGCCAGCGGCTTCGTACTGACCGAACTGCTGGGGGCCATGGTCTTCCTGCCGCCAGCTATTCTGTTTTTCCTTAGCGACAAACTCGAGGTGACTTTCCCGGACGGGGTATGGTTCCTGACCATCATCTACATCGGCTTCGCCTGGAGTTTCTCGATGCTCCTGGAGCAGCTATTCACCGCCGAGCTATACCTTTGGCACTTGCTTTGGGAGCGGGACTGCGATCGTGCTCGGGAAAGCGGGGATCCGGCCCCGAGTCTCCAGGGGGTCAAGCGACCGTCGTTCATAGATCGGGAGCCCGATCTGTCGCGGGCTATGGGTCGGGTTTGACGCCTAGAGCAACTAAGGGACACCAGGGTACGGTATGGGACACCCACTTCCGAAAGTAGGCTGGCAGCAAGCTAAGGGGCACCCAAATTCTCCTCGGGTCCGATAGATTCATACCCGAACTGCAACACCGATCCACTGGTAGGGTCGGGTTGCTATGGGGACCGAATACACGCACCTGCAGCCGTCTGAACGCGAACATCTGTGTCAGCGCCGTGGTAGAGACCTACGGGACACCCACTTTCCTAAAAAAGGTTGCGGTCTTAAAACTTAGGGTTTCTCATGATATCAAACAATAATCCTGGTTTTTACAATGGAAATGCTGGGGTCATTCTATTTCATATAGCGTCCCCTTTAAATGCAATAAATATTTTACAAACAAAAGAATTATTTTCAATGTCGGATGGTGGATCTCCAGGTAACTTTTTTTCAAACGTTACAGAAAAAGAAGCTTTTTGTTCATACTCCGTAATAGGAAAAGATGATTCTCCTCATCCTAACGAGACAAAGGACATTGAAACTTTTGAAAACTTTCCAGTAATTTTACTTCGTTTTTACTGGGACGGGTACCAAAAAAACCAAATGGGTCTAGTTGGTGGGTGGCTTCCAGACGCTCACATGTCCGAAACTCTGAATCACTTTTATCTTTCCAGCCAAAAGAAAAGCCAAATTTATTGGCAGAGTCAAATATTTTTTACACAAAAAAACCTATATTTCCTTGGTTTTAAAATTAATAAAGATTTAATCGAACATGTTTTATTAAAAGACCCCAAAATGATTGGTTGTTTGCATGAATTGTCAAGGAGTATTATTGGAGAAAGGTTTTTTGTTCCTTAAATACCTATGATCTATGGGACACCCCCTTTTATGGGCTCCTCGACGCCGCAAATGGAATTCGCATAGTCTTTGCGGAGACTGAGTGCCCGGTCTCGGGCTGTCCCTGATCCCCACGTTTTGAGGTCCCGCATGCAGAGCAAGGACATCCTCGCCCTCGGTC